>NZ_JBNGHF010000004.1:136007-197866 GCF_050611805.1 Methylotuvimicrobium sp. | reverse complement strand
CACCGCTCACCGCTCACCGCTCACCGCTCACCGCTCACCGCTCACCGCTCACCGCCATAATGCGGATGGACGAAACCGTCCATCCTTTCCCGGTAGGGAAGATTAGGTTAGATTGTGGTAACCGGTTTCTTCGTGGGTTGCGATATCCAGGCCTTGTTGTTCTTGGTCTTTGGTGACTCTTAAACCGATCAGTAGATCCAGGACTTTCAAGATCAAATAACTAAAAAAACCGCTCCAGAGAATCGTGACGCCGACCGCCAGCGCTTGCACGCCGACTTGATCCATGATCGAAACGCCTTCGTCCAAACCCAATCCGCCTAAACTGGTGGCAGCGAAAACGCCGGTCAAAAGGGATCCGACGATGCCGCCGACGCCATGAACAGGAAATACGTCGAGCGAGTCGTCGATTTTCAGCTTTCGCTTCATGAATTGAGTGGCGACAAAGCAGAGAGCGCCTGCAGTAACGCCTATCACCAATGCGCCTGCGGGACCGACGAAGCCGGAAGCTGGCGTTATGGTGCCGAGGCCTGCGACCATACCGGTCACGATGCCCAATGCGCTGGGTTTGCCGAATTTGATCCATTCGATGAACATCCATGTTAAAGAGCCGGCTGCCGCACCGGTGTGCGTTACCAGGATCGCCATGCCGGCTGAACCGTCGGCGGTCAACGCACTGCCGCCATTGAAGCCGAACCAGCCTACCCACAGCATGCCGGCGCCGGTTAGCACCATCGTCATGTTATGAGGCGGCATCGCAGTAGTCGGGAAACCTCTTCGATTACCGAGAACCAAGGCCGATACTAGGGCCGCAACGCCGGCATTGACATGAATCACAATGCCGCCGGCGAAATCCATGACGCCCAAGTCGGCGAGCCAGCCGCCGCCCCAGATCCAATGACATATCGGCACATAAACCAGCAGCAACCACAAGGAGCTGAACCAGAGAATGGCTGAAAATTTCATGCGCTCTGCGAAACCACCGACGATCAATGCCGGCGTAATGATTGCAAAAGTCATTTGAAACATAAAGAAGACGGTCTCCGGTATGTCGCCGATTAGAGAATCCGTGACCAGGCTGGGCACGAAAAACTTATGGGTGCCGCCCAGGACTTGTTGCAAATCTCCTCCGTCGTCGAAAATCAGGCTATATACGCCTGCAAGCCATAGCAGCGAAACGATGCAGGTGATTGCGAAACATTGCGTTAGCACCGATAGCACGTTTTTGCTTCTGACGAGTCCGCCATAGAACAGGGAAAGCCCGGGCAGAGTCATGAAGAGCACTAATGCGGTGGAGGTTAATACCCATGCGGTATTGCTTTGATTGAGTTCGCCTGCCGCGGCAAGTTGCGGTAGGCCGAACAGTAAAATGAAACTGTTCAGTTTGTTAAGGGTCATGCTGTCCTCGTTAATTATTATAAGTTTTTAGTGGACGCGCGCGGAATTGTCGGTACCGGGAATAAATCATATCCAGGTACCGAATCGTTTGAGGCTTGCTCGTGAGCTTAACCCAGTCTTAACTAATGTGGTGCCTATGGTCTAAAATATTCAGCTATATAAGTTAAAAAATCATGCCGATTTTTACCCAGCTTTTACAAAGAAGGCAGGGTTGATATTGTCGTGCATAATGTTTATTTTATTTAACTTTCAATGTTTTATAATAGGCATCTCTTAAAGCAGGGTTAAATGGCGTCGCTGCCGGTTTCACCGGTTCGGATGCGAATCACTTGATCCAGACTTGTCACAAAAATCTTGCCGTCACCTATCTTCCCGGTATTAGCGGCTTTGACAATGGTTTCAATGGCCTGATCCAGAATTTCATCGGAAACGGCAATTTCCAATTTCACTTTTGGCAAAAAGTCCACGACATATTCCGCGCCGCGATAAAGTTCGGTATGCCCTTTTTGGCGCCCGAATCCTTTGACTTCGGTGGCAGTAACTCCCGCAACGCCGATTTCCGATAAGGCTTCTCTGACGTCATCCATTTTGAATGGTTTGATAATCGCTGTAATTAATTTCATATTGATCTTCCAGAGTGGTTAAGTTGCTATCGTATCCCTTTCGGGGTTCGGTTTAAGCCGCAATCATAGTTAAATATCCTAATAGTTACAATTTCATAAGGCTTAATCCGATGCGGGGCGTTACTTTTTCCGAAAAAAACGGGCGCATTGCGCGCCCGTTATTACTAGGCTAACGTGTTAGCGTTTGCTGCCTTCAGTCGTAAATTCGGGGTAAGCTTCCATGCCGCACTCGGAGAAATCGACGCCTTTGTATTCTTCTTCTTCGCTGACGCGGATGCCCATCGCTAGCTTGATTAAGTACCAAGTCAGTAGGCTGCTGAAGAAAACGAAGCCGAATATTGTTACGATGCCGATCAATTGGGCTGAAAAGCTGGCTTCTTCATTGGAGAAACAGACTGCTATCAACCCCCACATGCCGACGACGCCATGGACCGAAATCGCGCCAACCGGGTCGTCGATTTTGAGTTTATCCCAAGCCAGGATCGAGAAAACGACGATGACTCCTCCGACTGCACCGATGACGGTGGCCAATAATGGCGATGGCGTCAACGGCTCAGCGGTGATTGCAACCAATCCTGCCAAAGCGCCGTTCAGCGTCATGGAAAGATCGGCCTTGCCGAACATGAAGTGTGCGGTTAATAAGGCGGCAACAAGTCCTCCGGCAGCCGCCGTGTTGGTATTGACGAATACCATGGCAACCGAGTTGGCTTCGCCGATGTCCGAAATTTTTAATTCAGAACCACCATTAAATCCGAACCAACCCATCCAAAGAATGAAGGTTCCAAGAGTTGCCAGCGGCATGTTACAGCCTGGAATTGGGTTGATCGAGCCGTCCGCTCCATATTTTCCTTTACGTGCACCGAGTAATAATACTCCCGCCAATGCCGCGCTTGCGCCACACATGTGAACCACGCCGGAACCAGCAAAATCGAGAAAGCCCAGGCCATCGAGAAAGCCAGCACCCCATTTCCAATAACCTTGCAGCGGGTAGATGAAGCCGGTCATTACGATTGCGAATGCCAAGAATGACCACAGTTTCATGCGTTCGGCAACGGCGCCGGAGACGATTGACATTGCCGTGGCTACAAACACGACTTGAAAGAAAAAGTCGGCCATTTTCGAGTAATAGGTTTCTCCTCCGCTGCTCATTACGGCCTCGGTCGTATGGTCATCACCGAGCAGGAAGCTGATGCCGGGCCACACGCTGTTGACCGCTTCATCAGGGTACATGATGTTGTAACCGAACAACATGTACATGATGCAGGCGATAGCAAACAAGGCGATATTTTTGGTTAAAATTTCGGTGGTGTTTTTGGCTCTAACCAAACCAGCCTCGAGCATCGCAAACCCGGCCGCCATCCACATGACTAGTGCGCCGCTCATCAAAAAATAAAATGTATCGAGCGCGTAACTTAATTCAACTAATTTATCCACTTTCGATCTCCTCGTTAACGATGTTATAGAGCTTCTTCGCCGGTTTCACCGGTTCGGATGCGGACGACTTGCTCGAGATTGCTGACAAAAATTTTGCCGTCACCAATCTTGCCGGTATTGGCTGCTTTGGAAATGGCTTCTACAGCCGCTTCGAGCTGGTCGTCGCCGATGGCTACCTCGACCTTGGCCTTTGGTAGAAAGTCCACGACATATTCCGCGCCGCGATACAATTCCGTATGGCCTTTTTGGCGGCCAAAACCTTTAACTTCCGTTACGGTGACTCCTGAAACCCCTATTTCGGATAACGCTTCGCGTACATCGTCCAGCTTAAAGGGCTTAACAATTGCTGTTATTAATTTCATCTCTATGCCTCTTGTTAAGTTACGAACTCGAATTTGTTTAAAGCACAGAGCGTGCCATAAAAGCCAAGGATGTTATTAACCCAAGATTTGGGCATTTGCCTTAACTGGAGATATTGTTTTGTATCAATATGGTGCGACTTGCTTTAAACTCTGCACCATAATGATGCTAAGAAGGTTGGGTGGCCGATGAGTAGCGTTGTTTTTATAATTGAGATCAATTAGTTGCTTATATGGCATGTGAAGTGCTTAAAAAAGTGTGTAGCGATTTCGAAAGCCGGTAGCATTCATTTGCAGCGATCGTTTTAAGGTCTAGCGAACCTGCTTCCATTATTTGAAGAAGTCATTTTATGCTCTTTATACCCATCGTAGATCAAAATGCGGCACCGGGCTGTCCTCGGGCACTATCGAAATTTGAAGTGCGAAAGGTATGTGTGGAGCAAACAGTTCCACATTTTTGATTTGCTCGCGGATCAATGACCGGTTATTGGGGAGAGGCTATAAAACTTTTCCGGGCGGCTATATTGCAACTCAAAAAAATGATATCGTTATCGCGAAATATTCTTAGCAATTTATATATATAACAATCAACCTAGGAGACAACTTACATGTCTGTAGAAAATGTACTTAAAATGATTCAGGAGCACGATGTTAAATTTGTCGACTTTCGCTTTTGTGATACGCGCGGCAAAGAACAGCATGTGACTTTTCCTGCTCATGATGTGGATGAAGACCTCTTTGAAGAAGGCAAGATGTTCGATGGCTCCTCGGTTGCGGGCTGGAAAGGCATTAACGAGTCGGACATGATTCTGATGCCGGATCCAAGCACGGCAGTGATGGATCCGTTTTATGACGATAACACGCTGATTCTACGTTGCGATATCATCGAGCCGAACGACATGCAGGGCTACGAACGCGATCCGCGTTCTATCGCGAAACGCGCAGAAGCTTATCTGGCGAGTACCGGTATAGGTGATGCGGCTTTCTTCGGTCCTGAAAACGAGTTTTTCGTGTTTGACGATGTACGTTGGTCGTCCGATATTTCAGGTGCTTCATACAAGATCGATTCTTCCGAGGCAGGTTGGAACTCCGAAAAAGCTTATGAAGACGGAAACATGGGTCATCGCCCAAGCGTGAAAGGCGGTTATTTCCCTGTTCCTCCGGTCGATTCGTTGCAGGATATGCGTTCTGCGATGTGTTTGATTCTCGAAGAAATGGGCATGGTTACCGAAGTCCATCATCACGAAGTTGCAACAGCCGGTCAATGCGAGATAGGTGTTAAATTCGGTACTTTGGTCAAAAAAGCCGACGAAGTGCTGGATTTAAAATATGTCGTGACCAATATTGCGCATGCTTACGGTAAAACCGCGACATTCATGCCGAAACCGCTGGTAGGCGATAACGGTAGCGGTATGCATGTTCATCAATCCTTGGCCAAAAATGGCGTCAATCTATTTTCCGGCGACTTATACGGGGGCTTGTCGGAAACAGCTTTGTACTACATCGGCGGCATTATCAAGCACGCCAAAGCTTTGAACGCATTTACCAATGCTTCGACGAACAGCTATAAACGCTTAGTTCCAGGTTTCGAAGCTCCGGTAATGTTGGCGTACTCTGCGCGTAACCGTTCCGCTTCAATACGTATTCCTTTTGTCAGCAATCCGAAAGGCCGTCGTATCGAGGTGCGCTTCCCTGATTCGACTGCAAACCCTTATTTAGCGTTCTCTGCAATGCTAATGGCGGGTTTGGACGGTATTCAAAACAAAATTCATCCAGGCGATGCGATGGATAAAGATTTGTACGATTTACCGCCGGAAGAAGAAAAAGCGATTCCGCAAGTTTGCCATGCCTTCGATCAAGCTTTACAAGCATTGGATAGCGACCGCGAATTCTTGAAACAAGGCGGCGTGTTTACTGATGACGCCATCGACGGTTATATTGCGTTGAAAATGGAAGAGGTGACCCGTCTGCGGATGAGCACGCACCCGGTTGAATTCGATATGTATTACAGTCTGTAATTACGAATCGAAATAACAACAATAAAACGCCCCATAATGGGGCGTTTTTTATTTGGGTGCACCATAATGCCGTTCAAGGGTTTTGCCTAATCTTGTTTTGCACCGGAAATGATGGGGCCAGGGCAAGGGGAAAGGGGAAAGGGGAAAGGGGAAAGGGGAAAGGGGAAAGGGGAAAGATGAAAAGGAGTGGGAGTAGGGAGTCACTGGTATTAAGTTAAAGGGAGCCCGTCATTCCGCCATGGATTGGCGGAATCCAGGGCCATGGATGGATGGCAAGCTTTTGAGGCACATAGAGCCTGAATGCAAGCATTACTTATTTCTGTGACGTCTTAAACTTAATGGCGGCCTCGTAGGGTACGCTATGCGTACCATGGTAACCCCATTAATGCTAAGCAAGCCCTTATGGTTTGATATGGGTGTGGATTCGGTGCTTAACGGTATGAAGGTACGCGCAGCGTACCCTACAATTTATGTATAACGATAAGCGCTGGAGCGTGGAAACGAGGGAAACCGTTATTCCGGTAGGGATTGCCGAGATCCAGGGCTCAAAGGCCTGAATGCCTATTGCTAACCATGATCGTTGGAGGTTGTCGATTAGATGTCTAATTATTATGGTCTAGTATTTGCTTACTTTTAGTAAAGCGATCGTTTTCTTTGTCTATATGTTTGTTCCTTGATTAATCGATAAGCTCATGACTTTAAAAAACCGTGTATAAAAAGATTCTCGAACACTTAAATGAAGCGGTTTTGCTATTCGATCGGCAGCTTAAACTGACTTACATCAATACCGCCGGTGAGATTCTCTTCGCCGATAGTGCTCGACATTTGTTGGGCAATAGTGCCATGGAGTTATTCAAGACGATCGATTCCGAGCAAAGGTTGGATCTGGAGCAATGCCTGCGTATGGATGAGCCCTTAGTCGATCGTGAATTGACTCTGGATATCATGAATCAGAGCATTACGGTCAATTTTAGTGCGACGCCTGTGATCAATGATGATCAGGTTACGGAGGTTATTGTCGAATTGCAGCAATTGGACAGGCATTTACGCATTTCTAAGGAAGAACAACTGATTGCTCAGCAAACAACCGTTCGGATGTTGGTCAGAGGTTTGGCTCATGAAATCAAAAACCCTCTTGGAGGGTTAAGAGGTGCGGCGCAGTTGCTGGATCTTGAATTGGATGATCCTGAGCTTAAGGAATACACTCAAATCATTATTGCCGAGTCGGACAGGTTGCAAGGTTTAATGGATAAAATGCTCGGGCCTAATAAGCTACCGAATAAAGCGCTATTAAATATTCATGAAGTTGTCGAGCGGGTTAGGCAATTGGTGCTTATTGAAGCGAACGGAAAACTGAGCGTTATTCAGGATTACGATCCTAGTATTCCGGATGTTTTTGCTGATAAAAATCAATTGATTCAAGCGGTATTGAATATTGTCCGAAATGCCGTACAGGCGATGGAAGGCAGCGGAATACTGACTTTAAAAACCAGAGTCTGCCGACAAATGACGATCGGTCGCAAGAGAAATAAATTGACCGCGAGAATCGATATTATCGATAACGGTCCCGGAATCGATAAAGAGATGATGAGCAAGGTCTTTTATCCGATGATTACTGGACGGGCCAGTGGAACAGGGCTTGGTTTGTCCATCGCACAGTCTTTGATCAATCAACATGACGGCATGATCGAATGCGATAGTCAGCCCGGTCGTACCGTATTTTCTATTTATTTACCCCTGGAGAATCACCATGAGTAATTCGGGCATGGTTTGGGTCGTCGACGACGATAAATCCATCCGCTGGGTATTAGAAAAAGCCCTGCAAAAAGCCGCGATCGAGACCCGTTCGTTCACGAACGGTAATGTCTTGCTCGAGGCTTTAAAATCCGAGGAGCCGGACGCGTTGATCACCGATATTCGCATGCCCGGCATCGATGGCCTGCAGTTGTTGAAGAGCGTTCAAAGTAGTCATCCGGATTTGCCGGTCATTGTGATGACCGCGCATTCTGATTTGGAAAGCGCGGTATCGGCATTTCATGGCGGGGCCTTCGAATATCTGCCCAAACCGTTTGATATAAAAGAAGTCGTTGAGGTCGTTCGCCGCGCATGCGAGCATTCCAAGCAACGACAGGAATCAATACAGAACAACCATGTTGTTGAATCGACCCCGGAAATTATCGGTGCCGCACCGGCGATGCAAGAAGTATTTAGAGCGATAGGTCGATTGGCCCGGTCCCACATTACCGTGATGATCAATGGCGAGTCCGGAACCGGTAAGGAATTGGTGGCCAAGGCTTTACATCGTCATAGTCCAAGAGCGAGTAATCCGTTTATTGCGTTGAATATGGCCGCGATCCCTAAAGATTTGATGGAATCCGAATTATTCGGACATGAAAAAGGTGCGTTTACCGGTGCTCAAGCGCGAAGGTCGGGGCGATTCGAACAAGCCAATCACGGAACGCTGTTTCTCGACGAAATCGGCGATATGCCCGCCGAACTGCAAACGCGCTTGCTGAGAGTGCTGGCGGACGGAGAATTTTATCCGGTCGGTGCGCATTCATCGGTTAAGGTCGATGTTCGGATCATTGCCGCGACACACCAAAATCTTGAAGCCTTGGTCGCTCAAGGCCGGTTTCGCGAGGATTTATTTCACCGCTTGAATGTTATTCGTATTCATATTCCGCCGCTTCGCGATCGCCGAGAAGATATTCCGTTGCTAATGCAGTATTTTTTAAGTAAAGCCGCGGCCGAATTGAATACCGAATTAAAGGTGCTTAAGCCTGACGCAGAACAATTCTTGAAGGCTCTGGAATGGCCGGGCAATGTACGCCAGCTAGAGAATCTATGTCGTTGGCTGACCGTAATGGCTTCGGGCCGGGAAATTCACAAGAATGAATTGCCGCCGGAATTGCTGCATAGTCGGGAGGAGTCGGGCGGGACGGATGAGAATTGGCAAGGGGTGTTGAAGAAAAATATCGAGTACCAATTGCATAAGGGCGATCAGGAGATTGCCAAGCATACGATACCGGTAGTCGAAGCCATTTTGATTAAGTCGGCATTGGATTTTACCGGCGGAAAACGTCACGAAGCAGCTAAGCTATTGGGTTACGGTAGGAATACGCTGACTCGTAAGATTAAGGAGCTGGATATCGAGGAATGATCGTAAGTCCTGCGCCGAATTTTGATCTACGAAGTATATACACATGGCCGTCACGAAATCCTTATGGCTCGAGAAGAGGGCTTTCAAGGAAGAAAGCCCTCAATCCGGTGTGATTGCCTACAAGGTTTTAGCCTTTGAGCAAGTCTTTGACTTTAGCCATGATTCCGGCCGGATCGATGCCTTGGTGCGGGAATTGCTCCCACAAGCCGCCGCAGCCTTCTTTATGCGTTGCGATATGGGCAAATTTAGGCGTGAAACCGCGTTCCAGTAACCATGAGCCATAGCGACTACCCAGGCCGGTTTTGCGGTTGAACGATTCGACGACCAAAACCATCGGCGATTTTCCGACTTTGGCAAGCATGTCTTCGTCGATGACGTTCAATGTCGGTTTGTTGATCAAGCCGACATCAATGCCTTCTTTTTTCAAACGTTCAACTGCATCCAACGCGCGGTATAACGATTCGCCGAAGCTGACGACATAGCCTTGCGTGCCTTCGCGGATGACTTCGTCCTTGCCGGAAACGAATTTATAATTGCCGCCGAAGAAATCGTTCCCGTCGCTATCCAGAATCGCGGGCACCTTGGAGCGGGTAGAGAAAACGAAACGCAGACCCGGGTTGAAGAAAATAGTTTCCAAGCAGGCTTTCATTTGGTTCGGGTCGGCCGGGAAGTACAGATTGGTGTCGTAACCGTCGCTCAAACCGTTGTCGGCGAACATGTTGTTTAAACCGAAATGGCAGGTGTTGTCGGCCATGTCGTCGATACCGGAATGCGAGAAATGACATAACACGTTGGAATTGTTCAAGCGTGCCATCGTGATTTCGGAAATACACATTTCCAGGAAAGCACTGAATGTGCCGAAAATACCTTGTTTACCGGCTTCCATACCGAAACCGGCCGCTGCGGAAAAGTTGCCGCGTTCCATGATGCCGGAAGAGATGAAAATCTCGGGGTAAGCATCATGAATTTTCTTTAAGCCGCAAGAACCTTCAAGGTCGCTGTCGATCACGCGAACTTTATCCAGACGTTCCGTTTCTGACAAGCGGCCCAAAATCGCGACAGACGCATCGCCGAAGACGTTGCGGTTGGCATCCCATTTATCGCTGGAGCCGAGGAATGTGTAGTCTTGTTTCGGTGCTTTGATGGACTTCAGATGTTCAACAGCGGCTTGCTGACCGTTGGCTTCCAAGTATTCCAGCGCCAGTTTCACCGAAATGACATCGTGACCGTGAGTCGAGCCTTCCAAACCTTTGATGCCAGGGCACATAGGACGGTGATTGATGACCGCGACAGGACCTTGCGTGTTGATCGCGGTGACGATGCGGTGGTAAAGGTCGTCGAGGTCTTCGCCGTCGCCTTCTAGTACTTTAACGCCATGGCCTTCCAGTGTTTTAGCCGTGCTGCATCCGCCCAAATAATGGGAAGGGTGGCCGGCGATCGTGACATCGTTATCGTCGATAATGAGTTTCACGTTGAGTTGTTGAGCAACGGCAAGGCGCGCAGCTTCCGCATCGTTACCTTCTTGTTGCGAGCCGTCGGAACCCAAGCAAAATAATGTCTTGCTAGGGTTTGCCATCGCCACGCCGTTGACGTAAGGCCACATGTGACCTAAGCGACCGGAGCTGAATTTTACGCCGGGTGTAAAGCCCAATTCAGGATGGCCCGGTAGATGAGAATGCGCTTCACGGTAATGCATCAGCTTTTCGGCCGGTAAATCGCCGTTTAGCGTGGACATCAAGTATTGGGTGGCAACGCGGTGTCCTGCTTCATCAAAAAAGACAGGAACGAATTTGTCGTCGTTGCCGCGAAACAGGGCGTCTAGAATCATGACTTCAGGAACCGTATCGAACGGGCCGCCGGTGTGTCCGCCAACGCCTCTGGCGGCGCCGGTCGCTGTGAAAAAAACGATCGCATCGCGGCATAATTGAATATTGGCCTGCAGAGCCGATTTTTGTTCGGCGGTTAGTTTGTTGCTGCTTGGATCGAGTGAAATGCGCTGATAAGCGCCGAGATCGATTGGAAATTTAGACATAGTTATTTTTCTTTTCGGTTGGGTTAATAAACGTGCTTTGAACCTAGAAAAGCATTCCGCCATGAAGGTCGTGAAGAATAAAACGCTAATTCAATAGCTTATTTTGCCTATGCAAATCATTTTCCCGTAAAAGGTTATTTAAGATTTTAGGACAAGCCGTTGAGAGACTTCATGTGCTTCATGGTTAAACTGCCGAATTTAGGTTGAAAGCGCTCTCTTTAATAAAAACAATTAATCGGATGGTCGAGGTGCAATTTTTCTGGGTACCGCTGTCCTCCGAGCGAATCCGTGCGTTGGCTGCCGAAACTAGATCGGTATGCATTCCCACGGAGGACCGTGGGAACGAGGGAAACGGCGAGCAAAACTTAATAGCTCCAGGAAGTTATTTTTCACGAAATCCAAAACATTTCCATAGTGTCATCCATTTTGGTCCTTCTCCTAGCGTTAGGTGAGGGACCGAACACCCGGGCGCCTCCTTAAGCAACGCCGAAATTTGAAGTGCGAAAGGTATGGATAAGAATTTAGTTGGCCTGTCTAATGAATGTTAGTGCCTCACCGTATTCAGATTTCGTTATTCTAGCTTCGGTTTTGACATACCCCCGTCCGTGTCTACGGCAGTCTTGAATACGGGCTATTCTGAGCCTGATTTTTAACTGCCTAAAAATCACTTTCGAAAGTATAACTCGTAGGCAAGCTCAACAAAACACTTTCGCAAAAAATGTCGGCTCAATCGTTTCGAATCCAAGTTTGATTTTCACGCTCGGTGTAGCGGTCTCTTGCCAGTAATAGATAAAAAGAAGGGACGACGAAGAGCGTAAATAGAGTTCCAACGCCGAGACCGCTAGCGATTACCAAGCCGATATCGAAACGGCTTGCTGCGCCCGGGCCGGAGGCGATCAGTAAAGGGACCATCGCGACGATCATCGATACGGTGGTCATTAAAATCGGTCGGAGCCGAATTTTCGCTGCTTGCTCTACCGCTTCGCGTTTGGTCAAGCCTTCGTGGATCTGCAGTTGATTGGCGAATTCGACGATCAAAATACCATTCTTTGCAATTAAACCGATTAACGTGATCAAGCCGACTTGTGTATAAATATTGATCGATGCGAAGCCGAGCATGATGAAAGCTAGGGCGCTGGCGATCGAGAGCGGGACCGAAATTAGAATGATCAAAGGGTCGCGCCAGCTTTCGAATTGCGCAGCCAGCATTAAGTAAATGATCAACAGCGACATGAAAAAAGTCACGACTAAAGCGCTGCCTTGTTGGGCATATTGTCGAGAACTGCCGGTATAGTCGTAACTATAACCGCGCGGAAACAATTCATCGGCTTGCTGTTCCAAATATTCCATGGCGTCGCCGAGTGTCACGCCTGGCGCCATCATGCCCGATACGGTCAGGCTGTTGAGCTGTTGAAATTGAGTTCGTTTGCTGGGTTCGACCGATTGTTCAAGATGAACCAACGATGACAGCGGTACTTGTCCGCCAGATGCGGTGCGCAAATAATAATGATCGAACTTACTGGTATCGAGGCGCGATAAATCGTCGACTTGCGGTATCACTTTATAGCTTCTCCCCTGCAGGCTAAAGTGGTTGACATATTGTCCGCCTAGTAAAGATGCCAGGTTGCTGCCGATGTCTTGCATCGTCAATCCTAAATCCGCCGCTCTATCCCGGTCGATGACAAGGGTCGCTTTCGGTCGGTCGAAATTGACTTCCTTCATTAAAAAATTGAAGCGTCCGCTTTGTGTCGCACGATCGACCAGAAGGTCCGCTACTTGGTTAAGCGATGCGTAATCGGCATCGGTGACGATTACGAATTGTAGCGGTAGGCCGCCTCCCGATCCGGGTAAGCTTGGCCGTGGAATGACCGCGGTTTGGAAGCCGGCAATGGTGTTGACCTTAGCCTGTAATTCCGGCTGTATCGCCATTTGCGAACGTTTGCGCAATGCGGTCGAAGGCATTTTAAAGCCGCCGAATACAGTGTTGTTGCTGCCGCCGAAGCCTAGCAGCATAAAGCTTTCGTTGTATTCCGGTATCGATTCGAATTGTTTGATCAACTCTTCGGCATAAGCTTCGTTATAATTCAAAGTTGCAGTTTGCGGACCGCTCGCCATGACGAAAAGTATGCTTTGGTCCTCGGTTGGGGCCAATTCTTTTTGCGACAGGCTGAACATGAAATAAATGCTGATCAAGACCATCAGGGCAAATGCAAGTACTAAAGATGGCGTTTCCAGGAGCGGATGCAGCAATTTTCGATAACGTTCGGACCAATCGTTAAAGATTGCTTCGACCGCACGTTCGAAACGGCCGGCCTTGCCTTGGTCTTTCAGGATTTTGGAGCTCAACATCGGCGCTAATGTGAGCGCAACGATGCTCGAAATGACTACCGCGCCAGCCAAGGTAAAAGCGAATTCGGTAAACAACGTGCCTACCAATCCGCCCATGAAACCGACCGGTAAATAGACCGCAACCAGCGCAACCGTTGTCGCGATTACCGGAAGAACCAATTCGCGCGTGCCTTCGATGGCCGCTTCGAATTTGGATTTGCCCAATTCGATATGGCGATGCACGTTTTCGACGACAATGATCGCGTCGTCGACGACTAGACCGATGCCCAGCACCATTGCCAGCATGGTGAGCAGGTTTACCGAAAACCCCATGAGTAGCATCAAAAAAGTGCCGCCGATCAAGGATAGGGGGACTGTGATCGATGGAACCAGTGCGGCACGAATCGAGCCCAATGATAAATAAATAATCATTAAGACGATGAACAATGCTTCGGCCAGCGTGCGAAAGACTTCGTTGATCGAATCCTGGATAAAACGGCTCGCATCGTAAGGTAGCAGGATATGCATGGCTTCAGGCAAGTCTTTTTCAATTTCGTCCAACATATCGCGGACGGCATAGGCAACCGTCAGCGGGTTGGCTCCGGGTGCTTGTTCGATACCCATGAAAATTGCGGTCTTGCCTTTATACCAGTTGACCATGTCGTAATCTTCGCTGCCCAATTCGGTATCAGCAACATCGGATAGCCTGATTAGCGTACCGCCGCGATTGCCGACGATTAGATTGCGAAAATCCTGTTCGCTGACGACATCGGTTGTCGCGCTCAAATCAACTGTAACGAAATTCCCCTTGGTTTGACCGGCCCCCGACAAGTAATTGTTCGAGCGCAACACATTCGCAACATCCTCGGCAGTTACGCCGAGCGACGACATGCGTTTGGGGTCGAGCCAGATACGCATCGCAAAGGTTTTATTACCGAGTACATTGGCTTTGCCGACGCCTGGTATCGATTGGATTTTCGGTTTAACGACGCGAAGCATGTAATCGCTGATTTGCGAAGGTTTCATCGTATCGCTATATAACGCGACATACATCAATGCAGTCGTATCTCCGATTTGCGATGTAATAACGGGGTCTTCCGATTCGGCTGGTAAGACATTGCGTTGACTTGCTACTTTCGCTTGAATTTCGGCGACCGCGGCATTCGGGTCGTAGTTAAGGCGCATGTGCGCTTCAATCGTCGAAACGCCTTGGCGACTGTTCGAGGACAGATAATCGATGCCGTCGGCCTCGGCGATGGCCTGCTGTAGGGGCGTGGTAATGAATCCTTGCACTAAATCGCTGCTGGCGCCGGGATAGGACGTGGTAACAGTGACGACGGTATTTTCGGTTTCCGGGTATTGTCTGAGCTCCAGCGCCGTGATGGCTCTCAAGCCGAGTACTAAGATCAATAGACTGACAACGCTGGCGAGGACCGGCCGTTCGATGAAAAGGTCAGTGAACTTCACTGTGAAATCTCCCGTTCGCCTGGGGCGGGTTTATCATCCAACTTAACCGGCATGCCGTTACGTAGTTTGACTTGGCCGGCGCTAACGACACGTTCGCCAAGTTTCAAACCGCTAATGATTTCCACGCGGCCGGAGCGTGTTTGCCCGGTTTCGATTTGCCGGTTTTGTACGATCAGGCCTTGCCCGACTGTTTCGATCACGAATACCGAATTGCCGTAAGGGTTATAGGTGATCGCGGTATCGGGTAGTGTCAGTACCTTGAATGCTTGGTCCGATAAAATGTTGATTTGTGCGAACATGCCCGGGTGCAGCAGCTTTTCGCTGTTGTTTAGCGTGGCGCGAACTTGCGCGGATCGCGTGCCTTGATCGATCAGCGGACTTACGGCGCTGATTTTGCCGTTGAATTCTCGGTCCGGGTAAGCTTGCACGGTTGCAATGACTTGGCGGCCTTTAATGAGTTGATTCAGATAGCGTTCTGGAACGGTAAAGTCTAAATAAATCGGGTCCAGTTGTTGCAGTGACACGATTGCCGAACCTTCCGTTAAGTATTGGCCGAGGTTGACTAGACGAATGCCTAGTTTTCCGGTGAAAGGTGCGCGAATACGTTTTTTGTCAATCAGTGTGCGTTTAGCATGAACGGCCGCGGCGGTTTCGTCGAGTAGGGCATGGTTCTGATCGTAATCGGATTGGGAAATAAAATTTTTATCTATTAGCTTTTCGCTCCGCTCGAAGCGGATCTTGGCGAGCCGCATTTCGGCTTCGAGTCCTTGTAATTCTGCGCGATCGGTCGAAGCATCCAGTTCCAACAGCAATTGTCCTTTTTTAACCAATTGGCCGGAATCGAAATGAATCGCTTCGACTTTGCCGGCCACTTCGTTGCTGACGTCGACACCGGCAATGGCGGTTAAGCTTCCCACCGCGGACAATGTTGAAGGCCAGTTTTCTTGGGTGACTTCGGTGGCTGCAACGACGGCCGGTGGCGGAGGTTGAAATCGGCCGGCTTCTCGTTGAAGTTGGTAAAACTTCAGTCCGAAAATGCCGCCAAAAATCAACACGGAAAATAGTATTAAAATAAGAAAACGTTTGAGCATGTGAGGTTTAAAATACCGAGTCGATGGAATTGTTGGATTGATCCCTGCACCTAAATTAATGAAGATTTCCTCGTTCCCGACGTTCCTGCGTGGGAATGCATACTGATCTTGCTTCGGCAGCCAAGGTATCGGTTCCCACGGAGGACCGTTGGAACCAGGAAAATTATCCGAGATGATTGATTATAGCCAATGGATTATGAATTTAGGTGCTGGGTGAATGCGGATTTTTTAGAAGCAATAATCGGCCTAGCTCCTTAGCACTGAAATTTTCCTCGTTCTCACCGCTCTAGCGTGGGAATGCATACCGATTTTGCCTCGGTAGCCAAGATATGGGTTCCCACGGAGGACCGTGGGAACCGGAAAATTTAGGTGCTGGTTTCACGGCGTCTTTTAATGGGCACTCCAGTGTCGAAATTTGACTAGCAAAGGGTATAAAAACCACGACAACTAGCGGTTATCAAGTTCCTTTATCATTTGCCGGATCCGATTTAGCAATTGTCGTTGTTGCGTCGTCGGCAATCGCTTTAGGTCGCGTTCGAATTCAGTAAGACCGTAATTCGCCGTGTCATTACTCGAATCGGATAGTTGTATGCCACAATCGGCGAGAACGCGAGTGATGGGCTCGCGTGCATCATCTAGCGGCATCGCCCCCGACAATATTTTTTTGAGCATGGTATGGATGCGCACGAAAACCGATGTTCCGTTTAGTAACGCCTCGGCAAATGCTTGTGCATGCTCGTCGTTATAGGCTCTTCGTCTCGAATCCGAAAAAGTGCGCATTTCTATCGTAACGGGTGCTGCTTGATTATCGATTCGATAATCGAAGTCGAACGGTTGGTTTTGCGATGTGATCAGGCTGTTGGAATCGACTATTAGTTGCAATCGGTTGGCTTTGCAAACGATTTCGAGTCTAATCGAATCATAAAGTCCACGTTTCGGCATTGGCGATCGTGCTAGGCTGTATTCCAGGTTGGTTAAGCGGTCCCAGTCACGGTGGTAACTCCATGTGTGGAAATCCTGAGCTGTCGCGGTCTGGGGCAATAAAATGATAACGCAAAGGATCGGTAAGAAATACTGAAATAATCGAGTTCTAAGTTTCATTGAGCAATAGGCCGTAAAGCTTTGATAAAGAACCTTAGGATACACTAAAACCCGAATCGAAAGCTAAATCGAGTAAAGCCGATTCAATGCCTGGTAGGACGGCGGTTGAAACCCCGTTCTAAACATTTCGAAAGTGACCAAAGCAAGCCGAAATATTTACTGTGAACGTTCGTGAATTAAGGTTCTTTATCTAATTTTTCGATATTCAACACAATGCCGGCTCCGAAGAGGGGCGGTTGCACGATCGACAGGCGTCGGCGGCAGGGCAGATTTTTGCCCCTGCAAAATCTGCATTCACGCCATCCTTGGCGTTCGAACCGCCGTCGAGCCTACACGGAAGTATTTACCCAGCACCTAAATTATATATGTAATCAATCATGGCCAATAATCTATGGAATTTAGGTGCTGGGTTTACAGCGTCCTGTCGCAGGGGAGCCCTGTCGAAGGGTGAGCGGTAGTTTGGGGCTTCACCAGGCCGGTGAAAGTGTTGTAGACCCTTCATGCTTCGACTTGGCTCAGCACGAACGGTCTACAGCACATGCCAACTGCTCTTTTCAGGATTAATGCAGTGTATTGTCGGCTAATTCGCTTTCCCGCCGGAGCATCGATATCGAACGTCTTGTCGGGTCAATTCATCCGCCGGCATGGGGCGCGCGAATAAATAACCTTGAGCGATATTGCAACCTTCGCGTTCAAGAAATTGAGCTTGCTCCTCGGACTCAACGCCTTCCGCGACGGCTTCCAGCCCTAGGTTTCGAGCTAGCGAGATGATAACCCGAACGATGGCCTCGCCGTGTTCATCGCGGCCGATGTCCTGCACGAAGGATTGATCGATTTTTAACCGGTCCAGCGGGAGGTTTTTTAGATAAGCCAGACTGGAATAACCGGTGCCGAAATCGTCAATCGATAGCGAGATACCTTGTTGACGTAAATTATCCAAAATGCGCATGGCTTGCTCCGGTTGGCGCATGATCATCGATTCAGTCACTTCCAATTCCAGATGCTTGGCAGGGATATTGACTCTCTCCAAAGCTGCGGATATTTGGCCTGCGAGATCCTCTCGGTCGATTTGTTGCACCGATAAATTGACCGATGCGAGAGGAACGTCAAAGCCATCCGCTTGCCACTCGGCCATTTGTCTGACGGCTTCATTTAAAACCCATTCGCCGATTTCACCGATGATACCCATGTCCTCGGCTAACGGAATGAATTGGCCTGGCGAGACTAAGCCTAATTCTGCGTGTTGCCAACGCACTAATGCCTCGACTCCCGCAAGCGTACGGTCGAGCAAATTAATTTGAGGTTGATAATAAAGTAAAAGCTCGTTTCGGGCGACTGCGCCGCGCAGAGCGTTCTCCATGATCAAGCGCTCGAAAGCGCCGGTAGTTAGGCCTGATGAAAAGAATTGATATGTATTACGGCCTTGTTGTTTGGCTTGATACATCGCTAGGTCGGCATGTTTCAGTAGTGTATCGACGTCTTTGCCGTCTTGCGGAAACAGTGCGATGCCGATGCTGGCGGTCACGGTTAACGTGTGGTCATCGATGAACATCGGCCGGTTAAAAATTTGCAATAATTTATGTGCGACGATGACCGCATGATGCGCGGTGGAATCGTCTTCCAACAGCAGAACGAATTCGTCGCCGCCTAGTCGGGCCAGCGTATCGTCGGCTCGAATCGCTTGTTGCATACGTTCGGCGGCTTCTTTCAATAAGTCGTCGCCTACCGGGTGACCCAGAGTATCGTTAATTGTTTTGAACCGGTCCAGATCAAGAAATAATACGGCCAGGTTCTTGTTTTCTCGTTGCGCATGGATCAAGGCATGCCCGAGGCGGTCTCTGAATAAGGTGCGATTAGGTAGGCGTGTTAATGCATCGTGATGAGCCAGAAAGTCGAGTTGCGCCTGGGCTTCCTTGACCGAGCTGATATCGTTGAACACGCCGACAAAATGCGTGGTGGTGCCTTCGCTGTTTTTGACCGCACTGATAGTCAACCATTCCGGATAAACTTCGCCGTTTTTACGCCGATTCCAGACTTCGCCGCGCCAATGGCCTGTGCCTAATAGTGTATTCCACAACTCGAAAAAAAAAGACCTGTCTTGGTGGTTTGATTTCAGGATGCGGGGGTTTTTTCCTAACACCTCGATCTTGGTATAGCCGGTGATTTGTTCGAAGGCCGGATTAACGGCTACGATATTGGCATCGATGTCGGTAACGATGATGCCTTCGCCGGTCGATTCAAAGACCTGGTCGGCGAGACGAAGCTTTTCGAGATAGCGCTTGCGTTCGTCGCGTAGTTCTTTTTCTTCCAACGCATGCCGGATCGCGGCGCCCAAGCGAGCAGGACGGTCTTTCAACACATAATCGAAAGCGCCTTTTTGCAAGGCATCGATCGCGATTTCCTCGCCGATACTGCCGGAAACAACCACGACAGGAATATCGTTATCGCGGTTATGTAGCAGTTCCAAGACTTTGAGTCCGCTGAATTTCGGTAGACACCAGTCGGTTAAAATCAAATCAGGCCGGGTATCGAGCGCTTGCAGAAAGTCCTGTTCGTTTTGTACCCGTTGCCAATCGAAACTTAATCCGTCATTCTTCAGTTGTAATACCATCAGTTCGGCATCGACCGGGACGTCCTCGACGATCAGAATACGCAATACTTCGTTACGTTCCATAAATGATTTAGTCATTTTCCGCCTCAGGTTTAGAGGTAACTCCGAGCGGCGGCCCGACATTTAGACTTAACCAATAGTTTTCGATTTGCTTGATGACTTCGATAAAGCCGGAAAACGAGACGGGTTTGACGAGATAGGAATTAGCGCCGATATCGTAAGATAAAGCCCGGTCGCCTTCTTCGCGTGATGAAGTCAAAATAACGACCGGTATGCGTTTGATCAATGGTGCGGTTTTGATTTGCTTGAGTACATCGAAGCCGTCGATACCCGGCATTTTAAGATCTAGCAGTATCAGATTTGGTAACGGATAACGCTTTCGGTCGCCGTAGTCGCCGCGTCCGAATAAATAATCGAGCGCTTCGCGGCCGCTTGAGGCCGTTTCGATTCGGTTGATCAGCCGGGCTTCATGAAAGGCGTCCAGTGCTAATTCGATATCCATGCGATTATCGTCCACTAACAATATAAAGGCCTCATTTTTCATAACGATTCTCATGCTTTAATTGGCGACGGGAAGCCGAACACTAAACGTGCTGCCGTTGCCAGGGGTGGATTCGACTTCTACCGAGCCGCCCATCATGCGTGCCGATTTGGCGACGATGGCGAGACCTATCCCTGTTCCCGGGTATTCGTCTTCACTGTGCAGGCGCTGAAAAACCTGAAAAATTTTATCATAATACTCAGGTTCGATACCTATGCCGTTATCGGTCACTTGAATGATGGCTCGGCCGTTATTATTGCGCGACGAGATTGTGATTTTGGGCGGAATATCCGGTTTACGGTAAATCAACGCATTATCGAGTAAGTTGGATAATATTTGCCCAATTAAAGTGACGTCGCCGATTGGTGACGCCAGCGGTTCGATGATTTCAAGCGAGGCTTGAGTCGCCGTCATGCGTTCGGCAAATGTTGCCGATAGTTGTTTCAGCAACGGCGATAGATCTATAGGGCTCATTTGTATGGCGCGCCGCCCGGTGCGAGAATATTCCAGTAGGTCCTCGATCAATTGACTCATACGGTTTCCGGCTTCGATGACGTTATCGAGATAATGGCGGCCCTCGTCATTTAGCGCATTGCTATGCCTGCGTGCCAGAATTTGCGCAAAACCGTTAATGGCACGCAGTGGTGCGCGTAGGTCGTGCGAAACCGAATAGGAAAACGATTCGAGTTCTTTATTGGCTTGTTCCAGTTCGGCCGTGCGTTCGCTAACTCGTCGTTCCAGATATGCATTCAGTCTGAGCACTTCCTGTTCCGCTTCGATTCGTTCGGTGATGTCCAAGCAGTAGCCCAGATAGCCGACAAAATCGCCCTTGTGATCGTAACGAGGCACGCCGTCGTCGATAATCCATCGGTATTCCCCATCGTGACGCCGCAAGCGGTAAACGATAGAGAATTTTTCGTGCTTGTCGAAAGACTCATTATAAACTTGCACGCAACGATCGTAGTCATCGGTATGCACGCCTTCGGCCCAGCCGAAACCCCATTCTTGTTCCTGCGTCCGTCCGGTGAATTGAAGCCAGGGTTCGTTGAAATAGTCGCACATTTTATCGAGGCGCGCCGACCAAATGAGTACGCGCCCGTTATTGGCAAGTGAACGGTAACGCGTTTCGCTTTCTTTCAATGCAATTTCGGCGGCCTTTTGATCTTCGATCAAGCTTAATAATACCAAGCGCTGTCGGTCCGATTCTTTTAACAATTGTTCGGTTTCGGTTCGTGCCGCATGAGTGGCTTGTTCGGCTTGTTTTCGTTTGGTGATATCGATCACGATCGCGACTGTCCAGTTCGGCGACCGACCTTGTTCCCATAACGGCGAAACCGTTAAATTGACCCAAACGCTGTGACCTTTTTTATGGATATAGCGTTTTTCCATTGAAAATTCGCGAATTTCTCCGGCCAGAAGTCGCTGCGTTTTTGCGTTGTCGTCTGCTAGGTCTTCGGGGTGCGTGATGCTTTGATAGGTTAGGTGTTCCATTTCATTGCGGGTATATCCGACGATATCGCAAAATCGTCGATTGATTCGCATGAAGCGGCCGGTGCGTATGTCGATTTGAGCAACGCCAGCCGCGGCTTGCTCGAATAAGGTGCGAAATCGCGTCTCGCTTTCGCGAAGCATCGCAGTGTTTCGGTCGCGGCGAAGCCTTATTATCATTAGCGATCCGAGCATGACAACCGCTAAAGGGTAGATCGTCAAAACCGGTAAGGCGATATCAGACAGGACCCGAACTGCGGTGGAATAAGGAAGGATCAGCATCAAGGATAGCATCAAAACATGCACGAAAAGCCCGAATAACCAAAGTTCGCGCCACGATATTTCGACGAGCGGTGATGGCCGAAAATGCCGCCAAAGTATGCCGGCGAGTCCCGATACGATAATGACCGAAACTCCGGTCCATGTTGCAATGCCGCCTTGATAGAGACGTAATGCCGCTGTTCCGGCCATGGCAACGGCGGTCGGGATGGTGCCGAAGAACAGGCCGGAAATACTTAACAGTACCGACCGAGTATCGAAGATGATGCCGGGTTGATAATACCAAGGCGTCAGCATGATGACCATGCCGATCAAGGCAATACCCAGGCCGATTACAATTTGTCCGGCTAACTTAGGCTTGAATAAGAAACGACCGGTTGTCATGTCGAAGGCTAGCGCGATCGTCAGCAGTAATGCGGCATTTTGGAGTGTTGCTAGCGCGCCGGAGACAATCATGGTTTGAGTTCCGGTACTGAAGCGGAGTAGCGCGTCGGTTCGCCGAGCCGGGTTAGTAGGGCGTTGACTTCTTGTTTCAAGTCCATGATTCTGGACTCCCTGTCTAAGGTGACCGTGTGCCAGCGGCGCAGTTCGTCTAATTGCCGGTTAAGTTTTTGAGTATCCTGTTCTCTTTCTATCGCAATCGCGGCTAAATGCGCAAAATTACTGATCAACTGTCGCTCGCTTTCGGTTGCGTGGCGCGGCGTTCGGTAATAAGCCGCAAAAGTGCCGAGTACCTTACCGGTCCCGGAAAGAATCGGTGTAGACCAGCATGCGCGCAAACCCTGGTCGAGAGCGAGGCGATTATAATTTTTCCATAGCGGGCTTTGGGCGATATCGTCGACGAATACCGGTTGCTTAGTAAAAGCCGCGGTGCCGCAGGAACCGACGGAAGGCCCGATTTCAATGCCGTCCACGGCTAGATTGTATACATCAGGCAGGCTCGGTGCTGATCCGTGCCGAAGATGTAAGTCGTCCGCATCCATTAATAAGATCGAGCACAGCATATCGGGGCAGTGCTGTTCTATGTTGCGGGCGATATGTTTCAGTATTGTTGTTAGCGGCCGTCCTTCGGTGATTTGCTCCAAGGTATTGTTTGCTGCGGCGAGTAAAGCTTGCTGGTGTTTGAGTTCGCTGATGTCTCGGGCGATGCCTAGAACGCCGATGAGTTTTTGGTTGGCATCGTACATCGGCGTTTTCGTGGTTTGCACCCGAATATTGCGCCCGTTTCCCGAAAAAGTCAGTGTTTCTTCGTTCGTGACCGGTTTGCCCGCGGCTGCCGCAGCGAGGTCGTTCGCACGGAAGTTGTTCGCTGTTTCCGAGTCGACAAAGTCGTAATCGGTTTTGCCGATAATTTCGGATACAGGGACTCCGAATAATTTTTCGATAGCCGGATTGCAGGCCAGGAAGGTACCGCTATGATCTTTTAGCCATACAAAATCGGGTATCGTCTCGAAGAGTGTTTTTAATCTATGTTCGGCTTGTTTACGCGCGGTTTCGCGTTCGAAATTATCCAATGCGAAAGAAATATCCTGAGCCATTTCTTCCAACAAAGTGCGCATTTGCCGGTCGAAAATATGCGTTTCTGCGGCATAAAGGTTGAATACCGCGACCAAGCGGTTATCGCTGCGCAAGGGTAGTGCAACCGATGCGCCGATGCCGTATTGCCGGGCCAAGTCATGCCATGGCCCGGTTGCGGGGTCGTTAAGAAAGTCCTCGCAATAATAGGGGCGTCCATTGCGTATGACGTTGGCGGTCGGCCCCCTGCCTTTCAATGAATCGGGGTCGATCACGATTTCGGTTTGACGGATGTATTCATCGAGCGCGCCGTAGCTGGCTACCGGTTCGATTCGACCGGATATGTCGTCGATGCGGCCGATCCAAGCGCCAAGATAACCGCCGTATTCGACTGCGATGCGGCAGAGGCGCTGAAAAAGCTTATCCGGATCGCGAGTTCTTACGATCGCCTGATTGGTTTCGCTGAGTGTTGCATAGGCTTTATTGAGGCGCTGTATTTGCTCTTCGGCGGCTTGTCGAGCGCTAATGTCACGAATAAAGCTTTGTCGGTAATGATTGCCGTCGATCTCTAAAAGGCTGCAACTGATTTCGACCGGAAAGATATTGCCGTTTTTGTGTAATTGTAACGTTTCGAACAACGCTCCGTCCTTCGTGTCGGTGTGCGGCCAGATGTTTTGGATGGCGGACTGAAGATGCGACGGCGTTAAGTCGCGGATAGTCATCGAGCACAATTCGTCGATTTCGTAACCGTATGCCGTTGAGGCGGCATCGTTGGCTTCGACGATGCGTCCTTCGAGATCGGTTAGTAAAAAGATATCGCGCGCGAGTTTAACCAACCTGTCATAATGCCCGACAATTGCTGCTCGATCTTCCAGTTGCCGTTGCCGGAATAAGGCAAAGCGCATTTGTTGGCTGCGCCAGAGCAGCAAAACGGCAAGACCTCCGGCTCCAACTGCAAATATGACCACCAGGAGTATCAATCTTGCCCGTAGTTTCAACGGTTTCAATATTGCATCGGTGTTATTTTCTAATAAGACATGCCAAGGCATGCCGGAAATCGGTTGAAATGCCGCCAATACTTCCATATCGCGGTCATTGATGCATACGCAGAAACCGGTGCCGTCAAGCACTGCTCGGGTAGCGGACAAGTTTGTTTGGCTTAATGGTTTGCGCAGTGTGAGTGGTGAGTTGGCTATCCCTATGGTTTTGTTGAGATAGACCACTTCATCGCCTTCTCGATGCACTAAAAATAATTCCGAATCGGCGGAAATGGCCGACCATTCATTGAGAGATTTGTAAAGCTGTATAGTCGGATCGGCGCTCAATACCATCATGACATAGGTTTTTTGCGGCTCATTGACGATAATCGGTGCGATGAATTCGAGACGATATTGGTCGGGAGCGGATCTGGGGCGATGAATGTAGTTGATCGTCAATTTCCGGGATTGTGACGAGTCGATAATGGTTTTTCGTAATGCGTCTGTAGCTTCGATGGCTTCGCCGGTTGCAAATAAAGGATGCCCTTGCTTGGTATAGATCGTTACGCCGACCCATTCTTTGGTTTCGAGCAGGGTGTCGAAATGGCTTTGCAGTTTTGCTTCAAGTGTTTTGGCTAGTTGCCCGGAAACGGGTGCGTCGATGGCTAAAAGCATCGGATGGGATTGTATCAGCTTGATGTCCTGGCGGCGTTCGGTTAACCAATTTTCTATATGGCGGGCTTTGAGTTTGACTATGGACGATTGTACGGAAAATTGCCGTGCGGTGAACTCTTTAGCCTGTTGGCGATATACCAAATAGCTGAAGCCGCCAATCGAGAGGGCTATTAAAATGTAAGCGGCGATCAGTAAACCGGCTCGAAAGTTGAAAAGCCCGGAGTCTGCTTCATTCTGGGGTGGAAGTTTTAATCTCAACAATGCATAAAGGATCAGCGCGGTCATTAATACGAAGGCCGAGCCTTTCCAGGCTTGGATTCGCACTAACAGAGTCCTGTCGGTGATGAGTAAGTCGACTAGCCAATCCGAAGTCAATATCCAAAAGCCGGCGAAAGCCAAATACAGGAGTGTGATGATGGCGGCTTTTGAAAGTCGTTGGCGCACTGTCATGTTCCTATAGTGAGCTCATAAAGTCGGCGTTGACTAAGGATTTCCTGATAAATAACCTCCTGGAACTATGAGCTTTGTTGAGGGTTCGGTAACTCGCTTGGCAGGACGCCGTGAACCCAGCACCTAAATTATCTAAGATAGTTAACCATAGCCAATGGGCTATGGAATTTAGGTGCTGGGTGAATACGTCCTTGTAGGCTTGACGGCGGCTTTCCCTGCCGCCGACACCTGCCAATCGAGCAACCGAACCCTCCATAAAATAGGGAAGTTATTTTCGACCAAATCCTAAGGTTGTTATTGACGCTGATGGTAGTTATGCGAGTTTGTTTTTATCAATTAGCGCTTAGGATACAGGTTAGTCGAAAAAAAACAAATTTTGGTTATAGGGCCCTAAGAGTCACTGCCATTAAGTTAAGAGAAGCCCTTCATTCCGCCATGGATGGCAGGATTTTGAAGCGTATTCGCGCCTGAATGCCAGCATTACTTAATTATATGACGGCTTAACTTATTGCCGTTAGCGGGTTGGTGCGGCGCGATAATTTGACCGCTTCTGTGAATAATGCTGTTTAAAGTGCGACTTTGGTGCGCAAATAAGAAACAATTGCACCTGGTTGATACAAATAGTTGTTTTATTGTAACAGGAATCATTGTTTGCCTAGCGGCAACGGGTTTTATAAAAAGCCTGGGAAACGTTTTTAATATGATGAAATCTAAGGATTAAATAGCTTGTTGTTAATGGATGGATTAAGCGTTTACCAAAATATATGGATTTTGGCAAGTGCTTTGCTTCGAACAAAGTGACTATGAAAAAAGTGGCGGGGTGATGGTTGCAGCTCTAGCTGTTTTTTGACTATTTTTGATACTTCTGTGAGGATAAGTCCATGACTTTAACAATGAATACTTCCATGAGTTTTTTTGAGGCGGTAGCTAGTTGGCCGATGATCACTTCATTCGACCTGGCTGGATTTACATTATTGATGTTTTTTATCATTTTGTCCGCCATTGAGGCGCATCGCCCTCGAAAGAAATTGCCGAAAAGTAATTTAAAAAACTCTTATCGGGTTAATATCACTTTATTATTGTTCAACAGTTTGGTGTTGTCGTTATTGTCGGTTTCATCGTTGCTGGTCGTGGCCGAGAATTTTTCCGGTGCGGGTATTTTGAGCGGTATGTCGGATTCATTGATGAAGGCCGCGTTGTCGTTAATTCTGCTGGATTTGGTATTTTATCTTTGGCACAAGGCTTGTCATGACTTTGATGTTTTATGGCTATTTCATAAAGTCCACCATAGTGAGCGGTATCTGAATACCTCGACCGCATATCGTGTGCATATTTTGGAGATATTGGCTGCTACATTGATTAAAGCATTCAGTATCGTCATTTTCGGTTTCGATAAGGCCAGCGTGTTGGCTTACGAATTGTTGATGATGCTGTTTGTTATGTTTCATCACGCAAATATTGCATTTTCTCGAGAAAAAGACCTAGGGTATTTATTCATGACCCCTTATCTGCATCGGGTTCATCACTCGACGGTTCGAGCTGAGCATGACAGAAATTATGGCGCGGTGTTTTCGATTTGGGACCGTCTGTTTGGAACTTTCATCGAGTTGGAGCCTAAACAAATTGGACTGAATGGTCAAGCGCCGCTGACTTTTTTCAAATTGTTAAAGTTTGGTGTGACGCAGGAACCCAAGGCGACTCCAGTCGATGAGATGCCCGAGGCCATGCCGATGATTGCCGAGGCGGCTTATTTCAGAGCCGAAAAGCGCGGTTTTGAGCCGGGTAATGAAATGCTTGATTGGTTGGAGGCGGAACGCGAAGTCGTACGGAATGTATATGCCGGAAATGCCATCAAAAAACGCTTCCGGTTTGATATAGGGGCCTTGTTGAAGCTAAGCCTCAAAAACAATGGGGCCATGCAGAGTTGATTGAACCCGAAAGTACCGTTTCCTCGTTCCCACGCTCCTGCGTGGGAACGCATAACTATGTTGTCTCGGCAGCGAAGATACGGGTTCCCACGGAGGACCGTGGGAACCCGAATAATCAATGATTAGGCATAGCTTCCGGTCATGTCCTGGCCGATACTCCCTTCGTTACTTTTTTCCTTCCTCGTTCCCACGCTCCTGCGTGGGAATGCATACCTATGTTGCCTCGGCAGCCAAGATATGGGTTCCCACGGAGGACCGTGGGAACCAGAATAATCAACGATTATGCATAGCTTCCGGTCATGTCTCGACCGTTACTCCCATCGTTACTTTTTTCCTTCCTCGTTCCCACGCTCCTGCGTGGGAATGCATACCTATGTTGCCTCGGCAGCCAAGATACGGGTTCCCACGGAGGACCGTGGGAACCCGAATAATCAACGATTATGCATAGCTTCCGGTCATGTCCTGGCCGATACTCCCTTCGTTACTTTTTTCCTTAACGCCATTGATTTTGTCGGTAATCAAGGTTTGCATGTCGTTGAATAATTGTTTTAGATAGCGTACGAACCTAGAGAGCAAAACTTGAGCCTCTACCTGTAATTTATGAATTTCGATAAAAGTGGAGCCGGCTCTTTGTTGGATTGGGCTGACAATCTTTCCTCGCCAAAAAAACTTTATCTCTCCAGGGGCTGCTTGCCAAACCTCTTTGAAATCGTCGCGAGCGTTTTTAATCGGCCACAGTACTTTTTGGTCGAGCGTATGAAGAATTTCGTCGGTCAAGTGGCGATAATTGCCGTTAAATTGGCCGAGCATATCGCTATGGCGGTTTGCCAGTGCGTTCAAGATGTTTTGATAATATTTCAACACATCGACTTTGGCATCGTTCAGCTTCCGTGTGCCGGTTTCCAGGATATTCATCGCGAAATAGTCTTTTGCAGTTACGGGCAATGATCGGGCGACTTCGAGCAGATCTTTGATTTGTGCGAGTTTCGCTACCGTCGATGCGCCGAGTTTGCCGCCTTGTAGAAGGCGACGGTATTCGGCGATTTTCATCCATATTAAACTGAGCAAGGAATGCTGAGCGATATTAAGAGCCGCTTCCAATTCGGCTAAGCGGCTACGGCTTTCCGATAAGGATTTTTCCAACGACTCCACTGTTTCGGATTTCGTTTGTAGAGCTTGTGTTAAAATTGAAACTTGATGTTCAAGGTGTGCTAACTGGCCGAGCAATTCGCTATGCTCGTTATTCGGATTCAATGACATTGTTTTCCCCTCTTGGAATGGATGGCCTATTTTTATTAATTGAGTGTTTTTTTCGGCCAGCGGAACTTATTAACAGTTAAATGATATAAAGTCAATTATCGATATCTGCCGATATCGGGGTTAATCGATTTGTTCCATGGATGTGAGTAGTCACTGCAATTTGACAGCATTGATGGATTCAACGTAATTTTGTTAATCTTTTTCTTTGTGTGGAATGTGCGGATTTTAATGATCCGGCTTGTCAATGCACTTTGAATTAAACTTAGGTATTAGCTATATAAATACTTGTATGATCAATAGTTTATGTTTATTTCGGCAGGCATGTGCCGAATGGTTACTAAATTTTAGAGCAACACAGTGAGTAATTACGATTGTAATGAACCGATACGACTAGGGCTTATGCCCCCGTTGACAGGATTAGTCGGGATTTACGGTGATGAAATAGTTCGTGCCGCAACGATTGCTTGCGGCGAAATCAACGAGCGGGGCGGAGTGCTTGGGCAACCTTTGCAATTGATCGTCGAGGATGATGGCAGTTTGCCGGAAACAGCGGTGCAAGCAGCTATCAAACTTGTCGACGAGCATCGTTGTTCGGCGATCATCGGTAATCTTCTGTCGAACTCCCGGATTCTGGTCGCGAATCAGGTCGCCGAACCGAGAAGAATACCTTATCTCAACTTCTCGTTTTACGAAGGCAGTATATCGGGTAGGTATTTTTTTCATTTTGCGGCTTTGCCTAATCAGCAAATCGATAAAATGATCGCTTGCATGGCCAAATATTACGGTCAGAAAATGTTTTTCGCGGGTAATAATTACGAATGGCCTAGGGGATCTATCGATGCCGCGAAACGCGCTTTGACGGAACTGGGCGGAGCGGTGGTCGGAGAGGAATATTTGTCGATCGGCGTTTCGTACCGTGAAATCGACGATTTGTTAAAACAAGTTGCTCACTCGGGGGCTGATGTTTTTGCACCATTTTTTGCCGGCATCGATCAAGTCAAGTTATTAAGCCGCTTTTCGGAATTAGGTTTAAAAAACCGTATGACGGTCGTCATGGGGCATTTCGACGAGATAATGGCTTCACGATTGCCGGCCTCGGTGCGCGAGGGCTTTTATTCTTCGAACACCTATTTCATGAGCGTGGATACGCCGGAAAACCGTAACTATTTGGCGAGGCTTGAGCAACTGCCGGGCATCGACGGTCTTTGGCCCTACGGTAACGGTATGTTGACCAATTTCGGTGAGGCTACTTATTTATGCGTGCAGGCCTTCGCCAAAGCTGCAGAGGTTGCCGGATCGGTGTATCCCGAAGCCTTGGTTGCGGCACTGGAAAGCGTGTCTATCAAAGGCCCGCAAGGACGCGTGCAAATGGATGCGAATACTCACCATGCCTATGTCAATACCTATCTATCACGGTGTACCGCTGAGGGTTCGTTTAGAATTATCGAAAGTTTCGGCCTCATACCTCCAGTAATCCCTGATCGTTATCGAATGCAAACACGACAAGCGGCCGAAGCGGGTAAGGTCGACTCGGTCTCGCAATTAATTACCGACGATGCCAAGCAATTAATGCAAAAATTGAGTACCGCTTGGGATATCTTGTCAATCGCCGATATGGCGATTTTGGCGACCGACGAATTCGGTATCATCGTCGAAGCCAACACGAACGCTTGCCAGATATTCGGGTATTCCAGCAAAGAATTAATTGGGCTTTCGGTTCATCTGTTGTTGCCGCCGCATTTGCGCGAACGGCATGTCGAGTTGTTTCGCTTATTCGTCGAGAGCGAAGAAACCGAGAGGCGCATGAGCGGACGTAGTCCGGTAACAGGCTATCGTAAAGACGGCACTTTTTTTCCTTTGGAAGCCTCGATCGCTAAATTTCGTCAGGACGGGCATTGGCTGTTAGTCGTCACGATGCGCGATATTACCGAAAACAAACGAGTTGAAGACGAAATTTTATGGTCTGCAACGCACGACGCTTTAACTGAATTGCCGAACCGAAGACTTCTTCGAGAAAGGCTGGCGGATGCTTTACAACGATCGCGAAGGCAAGGTACCAACGTTGCCTTGTTATTTGTTGATCTCGATAATTTTAGTCTAGTCAATAATATACATGATCATAAGGTTGGCGATCAGGTACTGCAAACGACCGCAAGACGCTTGATGGAAATTGTGAGGCCCGGTGATAGCGTGGCGCATTTGTCTGCCGATGAATTTGTCGTGCTTTGCGAGCAATTAGAAAATCCGACAATGATTTCAACGCTCGCCGAACGGATCAATGAAGCCTTGAGGCAGCCAATAGACCTCAAGGGCAATCAGGTATCGGTAACAGCCAGTGTCGGTATCGCGGTAGGACAAGGCAGCACACATTCGGCCGATGACTTGTTGCGTTCCGCTGATACGGCGATGTCTGAAGTTAAAATGCTGGGTAAGGATAGCTGGTATTTTTTTAACGACAGCTTACAGGAAAAAGTGCGCTTGAGGTTGTCGATTACGCAAGGTTTGCGAATGGCGATCGAGCGCGATGAATTTTCCCCCCGATTTCAACCGATTGTCTGCGCCGCAACCGGGCGCATCATAGCGGCTGAATTACTGCTGCGCTGGTTTCCATCGACCGGTGAAGTTTCTCCGGCTATTTTCATACCGATTGCTGAGATGGCCGGCCCTATCCTCGCGATCGGCAACTGGGTATTTCGAGAGGCCTGCCGGGCTGAAGCCGAATGGCGTCGACGATGGGGTGATAATGCGCCCTCTTATATTTCGGTTAATGTTTCGGCAAGGCAGTTGGATGAGGAGTCGCTTTCCGATCAATTTGCCGAAATCATTCGTGAAACCGGCGCCGAACCTTCGAGGATATTGCTCGAAATCACCGAAACATCTTTGATGGCCGATGTCGAAACGAATCTACGCATGTTACGTCGTCTTGCCGATCAGGGCTTGCGTGTGGCGGTCGACGATTTCGGAACCGGTTATTCTTCGTTGGCGCAATTAATCAGGTTACCGGTTAGCGTACTTAAAATCGATAGGGCCTTTATCGACGGCTTGGAGAATCATCAAGAAAACCGGTTAGTGACACAGGCTATCATTGGCTTGGGGCGGGGTTTGGGTCTGAAAATGGTTGCCGAGGGCGTTGAGAATGAATTGCAGTTGAGAGAACTGCGTGCACTCGGTTGTGATTATATTCAAGGCTATTATTTTTATCGGCCGCTGGATTGGAATGCCTATGTCGAGACCGTCGAGCGCGAAATCGAAACCAAAACGCCCGATGCTCCGTCGCCGTTATTTTTTGTGCTGTATGTCAGCCAAGCTGTTCGACCGATGCCGAAAAATGAAATCGAAGCTTTACTGGAGCAGACCCGGCAGTTTAACAAATTAAACGGTATTACCGGTTGCTTGCTGCATCGGGATGGTTGGTTCATGCAGCTCATAGAGGGCTCGCCTGAAAAGGTGATGGCTTTGACCGAAAAGATTAAATTGGATCCGAGACACAAGGATATGCAGGTGGTTATTCAGGGGCCGGAGCGGAGACGTCTTTTTCCTGAATGGAGTATGGGCTATCGCGAAGTAGATCAAGCGAATGACGAACCAGACTTTAGCTCTTGGCGAAAGCGAGTAATCGGTTTCGAGGAACTCGCAGAGGACGCCAAGATTTGTTACGAATTCATTACCTCGTTCAAAACACGCACGGTTTAGGCTTCGATCTGACGGTTAGTCGCTAAATTTGGGAATTATTGAAAATGCCGCAAGACATGCAAGCGATTGAAATCGTCGCTCCGGGTAAGTTAGTAGTGACGCGCCGGCTACTGCCGATGCCTTTAGCCGATGAAGTGCTAATACGCGTCGAGGCGGCAGGTGTCAATCGTCCCGATGTCATGCAGCGCCAAGGTTTATATCCGCCGCCGCCCGGCGCATCCGATATTCCCGGGCTGGAAGTGGCTGGAACTATCGCGGGTTTGGGTGATGAGGTGCGGCATTTGCAATTAGGCGACCGTGTCTGCGCCTTGGTGACCGGCGGCGGTTATGCGCAGTATTGCACTGCCGCAGCCGAGTTATGCTTGCCGATTCCGAAAGGGATAACGGCAATTCAGGCGGCCGGACTGCCGGAAACTTTTTTTACGGTTTGGAGTAATTTATTCGATCGCGCCGGACTTCAGTCCGGCGAAACCTTGTTGGTGCATGGCGGCGGCAGCGGAATCGGCGTCACGGCGATACAAATGGCCAAGGCCTTCGGTGTTCGTGTGTTCGTGACTGCGGGATCGTCGCGTAAATGCGCGTTTTGCCGAGAACTGGGCGCCGATGCGGCGATCAATTACCGCGAACAGGATTTCGTCGAAGAAGTATCGGCGTTGACTTCCGGTAGAGGCGTCGATGTGATTTTAGACATGATCGGCGGCGATTATTTTCCGCGTAATCTCAAATGCATGGCATTCGATGCCCGGCTGGTGCAAATCGCGGTTCAAGGCGGACTGAAAGCCGAAATCAATCTATTGCAAGTATTTTTGAAAAGATTGACGATTACCGGTTCGACCTTGAGAGCCCGCGATAATGCCTTTAAGGCGGCGATCGCCGGAAAGCTGCGCAAGCACGTTTGGCCGCTCTTGGAGTCGGGTGACATTCATCCGGTTATCGATACGGTGTTACCGTTGGCCGAAGCGGCGGGGGCACACGCATTGATGGAAAGTAGTCGGCATATTGGGAAAATCATTCTTACGGTATAAACAACAATGACTTATGCAAATTTAATTTCCGTCGATCAATTAGCCGAGCATATCGTGGCTCCCGGCTGGGTCGTTTTCGATTGCCGGTTTTCGTTGGCCGATGCCGAAGCCGGCGGCAAAGCTTACCGGCAAGGCCATATTCCATGCGCCCGTTATGTTCATCTCGATCGGGATCTATCGTCCGGAATCACGGATTTAACCGGTCGCCATCCGTTGCCGGATTTTAACGCGTTATGTAAAAAGCTGGGGGACTGGGGCGTATCAAACGCCAGTCAGGTCGTGGTTTACGATGATGCCGGCGGCGCTTTTGCCGGCCGCCTGTGGTGGTTGCTGCGTTGTTTAGGGCACGATAGTGTCGCGGTGCTCGATGGCGGGATTCAACAGTGGAGAAAAGGCGCTTATCCGGTCACGACGGCATTGCCTTCGATTCAACCCTCATTGTTTAGGCCTTACCTAAATGATTCGAATTGGCTCAGTGCAGAACAAGTGCAAAACGGGTTGGCACGAAAATCGATCAAATTGATCGATGCCAGGACGCCGGAACGTTTTTCGGGGCGTCAAGAGCCTATCGATCCGGTTGCGGGGTATGTGCCCGGCGCGCTGAATCGGCCGTTTCAATACAATTTGCAAGCGGATGGGTGCTTTAAGGCGGCGCAAGAGTTGCGCGATGAATGGTCTACATTTATCGGTGTCACACCGGCCGAACAAGTCGTACATATGTGCGGTTCCGGCGTGACCGCCTGTCATAATTTGTTGGCGATGGAAGTCGCGGGTTTTGCCGGTTCGAAGCTTTATGCAGGATCATGGAGCGAATGGATACGCAATAAAAATCGCCCGGTTGCGACAAAGTATACTTAATCCTAGAAAGAGCAGTTGAGAGCCTCAAACTACCGTTCGCCCTGAGCCCTTCGGCTGCACTCAGGAGAGCCCTGTCGAAGGGTGATGGGTAATTTGGGGCTTCACCAAGCCGGAGGAAGTTCGTAGATTTGGACTCTTTATCTAATTTTTCGATATGCAAAATCTCAGCAACGAAAATGCCGGTTCCGAAGAGGGTGCGGTTGCTCGACCGACAGGCGTCGGCGGCAGGGACAGCCGCCGTAGAGCCTACAAGGACGTATTCACGGCGTCCTGTCGGGCGAGTGACCGCATCCTCTCCCCGCCTCGAACTTTCTTTGCGGGGGCGATGGCCGGGTCTTCATGAGCGTTAGGTTAATACCAATCGCGAACTATTTTTCCGGTTCCTGTAAAATCACTCCGAATAATGACAGGACAGTGACCAGGATACTCGATTGTCTTTTTGCCGTCGATCATGCCTAGCCGCGATACAGGAATTTTAGAGAGGAAAATTATTTTTTATGAGTGCCACGACTCTCAGGATAGCCATTGCACAAAGCAATTTTCGGGTTGGCGATATCAATGCCAATACCGAAAAAATTATTGCCCAGGCACTAGACAGCCGCGACCGGCTAAAAGCCGATATTGTCATCTTTCCGGAACTCTCGGTAACCGGTTACCCGCCGGAAGATTTGTTGCTGAGACCGGATTTTATTGCCCGAGCGCAGCAAGCGGTGGTATCGATCGCCGAACAGGCGCAAGGCATCGATGTGGTTTTCGGATACCCCGAACAGTCCGGCGGCAAGTTGTTTAACTCGGCGGTAGTGTGCAGGTCGGGAGAAATTATTGCGCGCTATCATAAGAATGTTTTGCCGAATTACGGTGTATTCGATGAACAGCGTTATTTCACGGCCGGCACCGAGACCGCGCTATTCAACCTGAAAGGTTTGACTCTGGCATTGACGATTTGCGAGGATGTTTGGCAGTCGGGCTTGGTTGACAAAAACCGTCAGGCCGGCGCGGATATCGTGTTGACCTTAAATGCGTCGCCCTTCCATGCCGGTAAGATTCATCAGCGCGAGCAGGTCGTTTGCGATCAAGTCAAAGCTGCCGGAGTACCTTTGGTTTATGTCAATTTAATCGGCGGACAAGACGAATTGGTTTTCGATGGTGCGTCATTTGTTGTCGATAGCGACGGTGCAGTCGCGTTTCGTGCCGAGGAATTCCGGGAGCAGCTCAGTGTCGTCGAGTTTGCCGGCAAGCAACCGATTAAATCGATATGCGCCCCGATTTATCGGCCGGTTTCGAGCGAATATCAGGCTCTGGTCTTGGGGATTCGCGATTATGTCAGTAAAAACGGCTTTAACGGAGCCTTATTGGGTTTGTCCGGAGGCATCGATTCGGCGCTGGTACTGGCATTGGCTGTCGATGCGCTCGGCGCCGATAAAGTTGAAGCGGTATTGATGCCTTCGCGTTATACGCAAGCGATGAGCAACGAAGATGCCGAATCGGAAGCTAATGCGCTGGGTGTGAACTATCACATTATTCCTATCGAACCGGCTGTTACAGCATTTAACGAGATGTTGGCCCCGGTGTTTGCCGGCAGTGCCAAGGATACGACCGAGGAAAATATTCAGGCTCGTTGTCGCGGCGTCTTGCTGATGGCTTTGTCGAATAAGCAAGGTAAATTGTTGCTGACGACCGGCAATAAAAGCGAGATGAGTGTCGGCTATGCGACACTTTATGGCGACATGGCAGGCGGATTCGCGCCGATCAAGGATGTGCCGAAGCTCTTGGTCTATGCGTTGGCGCGTTATCGTAATTCGATTTCGAAAGTCATTCCTGAGCGAGTGATAACGCGACCGCCATCGGCGGAATTGGCGCCGGATCAGGTCGATCAGGATTCATTGCCGCCTTATGAAGTTCTGGATCCGATTCTGGAGCGTTATGTCGAGTTCGATCAATCGGCGGAAGAAATTATTGCCGCAGGATTTGCCGCGGAGCATGTCGTCAGGGCGATTACGCTGGTCGATCGCAACGAATACAAGCGTCGGCAATCGCCGCCCGGTATTCGGATAACCCCTCGAGCCTTCGGTCGCGATCGGCGTTATCCGATTACGTCCGGTTACAAAGGTGTTTGAAATAGCGAAGAGATGATAATGACCAGTAATAAAAGTGCATTTCGCATGGGCTTGTTTATGTTGTTGATAATGCGAGTCTCATGGGTTTCGGCGCAGGATCGTTTTCAAATTGAATTGATTATATTCGGGCAAGACATGCCGACGACCGAATTGTTCGATCAAACCCGTAGCGGGATACAATGGCCGAGTCGGGTCGTCGAAGTGTCGGCATTGGCTCAGGCCGCCACGGAACAAAAATCGTTATCCCATGTCTACGCTACGCTTTCGCGTTATTCAACGTATCAGCCGATCGCCCACTATGCTTGGATTCAAGCCATCGATGTGGACAGTGCCGGCGATGCGGTTCGAATTCAGGATGCGGCTAATGTGTTGGACGGTTTTTTTCAGCTCGAACGAGGCGATTTTTTGACCGTGACCTTAGATCTTGAGTATCAGCCCGATCCCGAGCGATTTTTTAGATTGTCCGAATCAAGGCGAATTAAGTTTGATGAGGATCATTATTTCGATCATCCGAAATTCGGCGTGATATTAAAGGTGAAAGGTGAAAGGTGAGGTTTGGGCTTGAAGAATAAAAAATAATCTCCATAATACAGTTTAAGTTTTGGAATCGAGCAGTGTTCGCTATGAATAAACCGGATTTTGCATGCCTATAGGGAATATGCGAAGTATAATAAGCGACCTTTGCAAGCTCTCGTCAGTCGATTGAGGGCTTTTTTTGTTTTCCATTTGGTGATTAAATAGCCGCCTCTTTTCTCCGTTGTAATGACGGGGTGTTTTTTTAGATGTACATACAATGACGCAAAAATTATATATTCAGACCAACGGTTGTCAGATGAACGAGTACGATTCCGACAAAATGCGGGATGTACTGAAAGCATCTCACGGTCTGGAGTTGACCGACAAACCCGACGAGGCCGATGTTTTATTACTCAACACTTGCTCGGTGCGCGAAAAAGCGCAAGAAAAAGTCTTTTCGGCTTTGGGCGTATGGCGGCCGTTCAAGGAGCTGAAGCCCGATGTTATCATCGGCGTTGGAGGTTGCGTGGCGAGTCAAGAAGGCGAGGCGATACAAAAACGCGCGCCGTTCGTCGATATTGTCTTTGGTCCGCAAACCTTGCACCGATTGCCGCAATTGCTTGACGAAGCTCGCAACAAGCATAAGCGTGTCATCGACATCAGCTTTCCCGAAATCGAAAAATTCGACGCTTTGCCGGAACCGCGTGCCGAAGGTCCTAAAGCTTTCGTATCGGTGATGGAAGGCTGCAGCAAATATTGCACGTTTTGCGTCGTTCCTTATACACGAGGCGAGGAAATCAGCCGTCCGCTCGACGATGTGATTGCCGAGATCACGGTCTTGGCGAAGCAAGGCGTTCGCGAAGTCAACCTGCTTGGGCAAAACGTCAATGCTTATCGGGGGCTGATGGCGGACGGCGATATCGCCGATTTCGCGCTTTTACTACACCATGTCGCGGCGATCGACGGTATCGACCGGATTCGTTTTACGACGTCGAACCCGGTCGAATTCAGCGACAGCCTGATCGAAGCCTATGCCGAAATTCCGCAATTGGTCGATCATCTGCATCTACCGGTTCAGAGCGGCAGCGATGCGATTTTGAAAAAAATGAAGCGCGGTCATGTACGCGACGACTATTTCGAGATTATTCGCAAATTGCGCGAGGTTCGCCCGAATATTTCTCTATCTTCCGATTTCATTATCGGTTTTCCGGGCGAAACTGATCGGGACTTCGACGATACGATGGATTTGATCGAGACGATCGGCTTCGATCTTTCCTACAGTTTTATATACAGTCAAAGGCCCGGTACGCCCGCTGCCGATTTGCCGGACGATGTGCCTCTCGAAGTCAAGAAACAGCGTTTGCAACGGTTGCAAAACCGCATCAATGAAATGGCGGCCCAAATTTCGGCGAGCATGGTCGATACCCTGCAAACGGTCTTGGTTGAAGGCCCGTCAAAAAAGAATCCGTTACAAATGCAGGGTCGAACCGAAAATAATCGCGTCGTCAATTTCATTGGTCATCCCCGATTAGCGGGGCGATTCGTCGACGTATACATAGCCGAGGCCTTGCCTAATTCTCTTCGCGGGCGTATGGTCGAATCTTCGACCGCAAAAATAACTGCGGTGGCTTAAGCAATTGATGTCATCTCAAGAAATTACGCTGTTGCCGGCCGATAACAGCAGACTCTCCAATTTTTGCGGCCAATTCGATTGCCATCTGCGCCAGATCGAGCAGCGCATGCTGGTGGAAATCGCCAATCGAGGTAATCATTTCAAAGTCAGCGGTGAAGAGCAGGCGGTCAAAGCAGCTTGCGCGGTGATGCATAAGCTATTTGACAGCACCGAACTGGAATTATTGACTCCCGAGCAAGTACATCTATCGATGCAGGACTCCAGCATCGACGAAGCCCTTGATGCGGTCAAGGCCGAAACGGCGGCTCAACATCAAGTGACGGTCAAAACTAAGCGCGGCGTGATCAAAGGCAGGGGCGCCAATCAACAAAATTATTTAAAAAAAATCACGACTCACGATATTAATTTCGGCGTCGGCCCCGCAGGAACCGGGAAGACCTATCTTGCGGTCGCTTGCGCGGTAGAAGCCTTGCAAAACGAAAAAGTCCGTCGAATCATTCTGGTTCGTCCTGCTGTAGAAGCCGGCGAAAAACTCGGTTTTTTGCCCGGCGACATGGCGCAAAAAGTCGATCCTTACTTACGTCCTCTGTACGATGCTTTGTATGAAATGCTCGGCTTCGAGCGCGTCGAGAAATTGATCGACCGCGATGTCATTGAGGTTGCGCCGTTAGCCTTCATGCGCGGCAGAACCTTGAACGATTCCTTCATTATTCTCGATGAAGCGCAAAACACGACCGTCGAGCAAATCAAGATGTTTTTGACGCGGGTCGGCTTCGGTTCGACCGCCGTCATTACCGGCGACATCACGCAAATCGATTTGCCTTCCGAAAAAATGTCGGGATTGCGCCATGTGTTGAAGGTATTAGAGCATGTCGAAGGCATCAGTTTTACGTTTTTCGGCGCGAAAGATGTCGTTAGGCATCCGTTGGTACAGCGAATTGTTCTTGCCTATGAGGCCTATGAAAAAACACACCCGAATCCTTGATGAACAGCATTGAAATTCAACAAGAGACCATGACGGACGCTGTCCCGGATAGTGGTCAATTGCAAACTTGGGTAGACACTGCGCTAAAGGAGTATCCCGACGATACCGAGTTGGTGATCCGTATCGTGGATAAACTAGAGATCAGTCAACTCAACGAACACTATAGAGCAAAACCAGGCCCGACCAATATTTTGAGTTTTCCTTTCGACGCGCCGGACTATATCGAATCCAATCTATTGGGAGATTTGGTCGTATGCGCGCCGGTCTTGGCCGAAGAGGCACTGGAACAACATAAGGCCTTGGATCATCATTGGGCGCATATCATCGTGCATGGAGTCCTGCATTTGCTGGGCTACGATCATGTCGAAGATAACGAAGCCGAATTAATGGAAGCGAAAGAAATCGAAATATTGGCACAATTGAACATCGATAATCCGTATAACGAGGCAAACGAGGTATGAACGACGAACCCTATCCGAGTCAGACGCCGCAAAAAAGTTGGATCGGCAGACTAGGACAACTTTTGAGCGGCGAACCCCAGGATCAGGAAGATCTTCTTGAGATTTTACGGGAAGCTCGGGAAAAACATTTATTAGGCCCTGATGCGCTGGCAATGATTGAAGGCGTACTTCAGGTTTCGGAAATGCGGGCACGGGATATCATGATTCCGAAAGTGCAAATGGTCGTCGTGCCAAGAGATGCCGACTTGAAAACCATTTTTCCGTTGGTGCTCGAACACGGTCATTCGCGTTTTCCGGTGATCGAAGAGGACCGCAGTAAAGTGGTCGGCGTTTTGTTGGCAAAGGATTTGCTGCCTTATGCTCTGACCGAGACCGATCATGATATCAAAGTCGAGGAATTGATGCGTCCGGTCAGCATCGTGCCGGAAAGCAAGCGCTTGAATGTGTTGTTGAAAGAGTTTCGTACCAATCGCAATCACCTAGCCATCGTCGTCGACGAGTACGGTACCGCGGCGGGACTGGTGACGATAGAGGATATACTCGAAGAAATCGTCGGCGATATCGAGGACGAGCATGACCAGGAGCCCGATGAGGGTTATATCGTGCAGCGCAACGAAAACGAATATATGGTCAAGGCGTTGACGCCGATGGATGACTTCGATGAATTTTTTTCCTCGGGATTATCCAGCGAGGAATACGATACGGTCGGCGGCTTTATCGTGACCAAGCTCGGACACCTACCGCAAAAAGGCGAAAAAGTGATCGAAGGCAAGCTCAGGTTCGAAGTGGTTCGAGCGGACAGCCGCCGAATTCATTGGCTAAAATTGAAATTGCTCGAAGAAGAGGAAGAGTAGGCGGGTTATTTAAACCGCTCCGAACGTTATGGTTTGCTTTGAGCATAGTCGAAAAGCTTCCGCTCCTGCACACTCCCTTACCTATATCCAAGTAGGTAACGTAAGGACGGGGCTGTAATCCTCGCCCTGCATAGGTTTTTTTAGGTCATTTTAGGTAAGCAGCGAGTATTGCTTGAGCCGCATGACGCGGCGAACATCTTCCAACAAGGTCGGCGATTTTGAACTAGACATAAGGTTGTTAGCTGCTGTGGTCAGGCTAAAGGCAAATCTGCCCGAATTTATGGCTAATATCAGGTTATCAAGGCACATTTGCCCGGTTTAGGAGTTATCAGGGCAAATGTGCCTGAAAAGATCGCCAATATCAACTTATCGGGTAGATTTGCCTGATAATCAATAGTTAGCTATATAGGAGACACTATGAGATTCATTATATATGTATTTATGTTGTCATATAGTTCAATTTCATTTGGGGTTGATATTGCCTCCTGTTCCAACCCTCAAGGTAAAGCTTACTATTATGAATATGGCCTAGTAAGTAAAAAAGATTCTGGATGGGTAGATGATGAAAAGATCAGTTCAGGAATTACAAAATTAACCAAGACAGGCGAAAACACATACGATATTCTTTTTGTTGACACAAGAAACCAAATGATTTCATCTACTGAAGATGGTGGCAAAGTTTTAATGGTCAGCGGTGGTAAGAATATTGCGTCTTTTATAATTATTTACCCTGGAGCAACTACTGAAATATATACTTTCCTAAAAAACAACTCTGGCGTAAATGAATATATACATATAACTAGCCGCGGAAGTGATGCCATGCTGATAAACAAAGCATCATTAATGCGCGGCGAATGTGACTATATTAATTTTGATAAATTATAAATACTAGGCTAATCAATATAACTATAAACTATATAAAGCATGAATAGAGAGCGCACAAAAAAAGAATACGAGAAAACTATATTTCTACATTTTCTATCCTTATCTAATCTTGAAATAGCAACCGATTCAATAACAAGCGGCAATCCTAACAAACAGGAACCCGATATTTTATGTAAATATATTAAGGGCGGAACCGTAGGATTCGAGCTCGGCAGATTAACCGATCCAATATTGTCTGCCGAGGTAAATGCATGGGAGCCAGAAAACGGAAAATACATACGCACAAAAGATCATAGCGGTGAAATTACTCGTAAAAAGCTAACTAGAGAATATCAGGTTTCATTTCCTGTAGAATTATTGTTATATAGAGAAAATCCAATTGTTACACCAGAAAATGTAATCATCCCCACAATTAGACCAATTTGTGGATCTATTCAGCATGGTTATAAAAGAATATGGTTCATGGGAAAAACTGTTGAGGTTATATATGAAAATAGCTAACAATCACATCAACCCCGACAAAAAGGATGCACGGCCAAAAATCGGGCCGGGAGCTATGGGGTCAGGTCTTGAATTTTGCAAATACGTGCTTGCATAAACGAGACTTGATGCAAATTAAAAGACCTGGCCCGTGCGGTTAGGGCAACGAAAGGTCGAATATCAAATAAGAATATAGTCATGCCGGAAATAGCAAGATTTTACGGGATCGTAATAAAACTGTTCTTCGGCGATCATCCGCCACCGCATTTCCATGCTGTGTACGGCGAATATGTCGGGTTATTCAATATCGACACGCTTGAGATGATTGAAGGTGATCTACCAAAGAGAGCGAAGAAATTGGTTATCGAATGGGCATTGATCAATAAAGATGAAATGAAAAAGATGTGGGATATTCAAGAATTTCACAAGTTGCCGCCTTTGGAGTAAGCAATGCAATACCCAAAAATTAAATCAGCATCAGCAATCGATAATCATACTTTGATAGTCGAGTTCGATAATAGCGAAACGAAAAAGTATGATATCTCTCCGCTCCTAAATAAAGACATGTTCACCCCATTGAAAAATCCAGCTTTTTTCAAAGCAGTAAAAGTCGAGCAAGGTGGGTATGCCGTTGTCTGGAATAGCGAGATTGACATCAGTGAATATGAATTGTGGAAGCACGGTAAAGCAATGCCCTAATACGGGCTCAGGGTCTGGTCTTTTACAGAGCTATGGGGTCAAGAGCTATGGGGTCATAAGAGCTATGGGGTCAGGTCTTAAATTTTGCAAATACGTGCCTGCATAAACGAGACTTGATGCAAATTAAAACCTGACCTCGTGCGCGGCCAGAAGAGAGGCTATTCGGCGTTAATCAAGTGGGCAGAGTTGTTGTAGCCGGAATACCTTCGCCAATTAGGCTAAGTAATGCATTCGCTCCATAAGTTCAAGCTGAAGAAGTAAAGGTCGACAGCTCTGATCCCTTGATTTCTTAAACTTGTTAAACCTCAAACCGTTCTTCTGGCTATATAGCCTTGCAATCGCTTAGCAAAGTTTGTTCTGTCGCGGTATGGTCGGCGGCAAGAAATTTCAGAATGCCGGAATCGCCTTTCGTATGCCAACGAAGGCTTTTTTGCTCGTCCAATGCAATATACAGCGCGCCGGAAGCCGCTTTCCGAATCTGCATTAAACTTAGCAAGCCCTGGTAATAAAGGGCGGCGAACGATTCCCCGGATTGTAAGTTTAAATAAGCGACCTGCAGTTCGGTGTCGGGATGGCAATGATAAACGACTATTTTGCTTCGCCAGCCGCTACCTTCGATGATACTGGTTGTAACCGGTGTGCCGTCAAAATGTAAGGGGTCTAAGGAATTGCGCTTAACTTGTTGTGCACAGGCCGTCAGTAATACGGTTAAACTGATCACGAAAAGAATTCTACTCATAATTAATCTCTAGTCTTGAATAGCAGGAGCGGCAGTAGGCTGTCGAAAAAAGCCATTTTAGCTAATTGTTGTGTTCCGGCTTTTTAAACTGAAATATTTTTGAAATTGTTGGTGTTCATAGGCTATTAAGCGCTAGGTGTAGGGTGCGCATCGCGCACCTGGGTCGGGCACTTGTCGGTTTGGCACCGTGGAAAGGTGCGCGATGCGCACCCTACGGCGCTCAAAATACCTTGAAAATTGTTGATTATTATAGGCTATAAAGCATCATTTATTTTCTCAAAATCTATAAAAACAGTCATTTTATCTGACATTAAAATCAGTAAATCTCGACCCTCTAGGGCGGCCGTTATCCCGATAGAGATCAATACCCCGCAGCCTCTATACGTACATGCCGAAGTTTTAAGCACAAAAGGTATACTTATATTTTCATTGCTCGTCTAGCGGTTTTATATGCAAAATACCGGTTCAGATGGGTAAAGCCTTCAACAAATCCTAGCAAACTGGGGAGAAAAGTATGATGAAACGATGGATTATTTTTGTGTTATGCAGCGTGCTGATAGGGTGCGCAACTGATGTTAGCCGAGAGGAAAACGACGACGAGCAACAATTTAAGTGGGACAATATTGCCTGGCAATTAGAACACTTTATCGAGCCGAACGGCGAAACGACAAGTGTCAAAGATGGTACGATTATCGATGCCTTGTTTACGAAAGGTCAATTATCCGGAAGTGGCGGATGTAATCGTTATTTTGGGAAATTTGAGATATCTGAAGAATCTAAATTAATGGTCAGCCCAGTTGGCTCAACGATGATGGCTTGTTCAGAGATTATCAACGAACAAGAGCGCCGTTATTTCGATTGGCTCGCTAAAGTTGGCGGCTATCGCTACGATGAAGGCGCTCGATTACTGACGCTTTCGGATCAAGAAGGAAATCCATTATTGGTGTTCAAAACAAAAAACCAGCCGACGTTGGAAAAAAACCAATGGCAGGTATCCGTCATCAACAATGGCAGGGGTGGTGTGGTATCGGATAAAAATACCGCTTTAGCGAATGCGTATTTTGCCGATGGCACTGTCCAAGGCAAAGCGGGTTGTAATCGGTATTCGGCGGCTTATACAAAGCAAGATGAAGAACTCAGAATCGATTCCGCGCAAACGACACGAATGTTTTGCGCAGAGGATGGTGTCATGGAGCTCGAAGCGAATTTTTTGAATGTCATGGCTCGGGTCGTGCGTTATGAAATCGATGGCGATCGACTAAAACTACTCGATAAGGATGGGGCGTTGTTGATTGGCTTTGTCAGGAAATAAAGTTTGAACATCCTTTTCCAGGAAGTTATTTATACCATTTGCTAGCCCAAATTCGGCACCGGGTGTCCTTTGACGGGCAACCCGGTGCCGAATTTGGATTCTATGATGGGTAAAGCTTTCGATTCCTAGAGTAACGTTCATGAAGGCCTGGCCACCACCCCGGGAAATGAAAGCTCTCTGGGGGCGGAGGATGCGGTCACTCACCCGACAGGACGCCGTGAACCCAGCACCTAAATTATCCAAGATAGTTAACCATAGCCAATGGACTATGGAATTTAGGTGCTGGGTGAATACGTCCGTGTAGGCTCGACGGCGGCTATCCCTGCCGCCGACGCCTGTCGATCGAGCAACCGCACCCTCTTCGGAACCGGAATTGCCGGAATGGAGATTTTTATATCGAAAAATTAGATAAAGAGTCTTAATCTACGAACTTTCACAGTAATGACCGGTCCGCTTTTCAAACCGCCTTTTTAATTCTCTCCAGAGCATTTTCCAAGTTTTTCATGCTGGTCGCGATCGAGATTCTGACGTGACCGGGACAACCGAAGGCAGAGCCAGGCACCAGCGCGACACCGGCATTTTCGATCAGGTATTCTGAAAAATCCAAGTCATCTTTGATGTTGTCCATTTTGGCGATAGCTTGTTCGACATTCGGGAATACGTAGAATGTGCCGTCGGTTTCAAGGCAATCGATGCCGTCGATTTTGTTCAATTCCGAGACGACGAAATCATGGCGTTTCTTGAATTCGGTCATCATCATATCGATGAACCCTTGATCGCCGGTGAGTGCGGCTTCGGCGGCATATTGCGAAATCGAGGTCGGATTCGAGGTGCTTTGCGATTGAATGGTGCTCATTGCTTCGATTAGGTTGGCTGGCCCTGCCGCATAGCCAATGCGCCATCCGGTCATCGAATAGGCTTTAGAGACGCCGTTCATCACGAGGGTGCGGTCGTAAAGTTCCGGGCAAGCGTTCAGAATATTGACGAAGTTGCCTTTTTGCCAAAGGATATGTTCATACATATCGTCGGTCGCGATCATAATGTCCGGGAATTCTTTCAGTACATTGCCAAGGGCTTTTAGCTCGTCGAGCGAATAGGCGACGCCGGTCGGATTCGACGGGCTGTTTAGGAAAATCAGCCGGGTCTTGTCATTAATCGCCGCGCGCAGTTGTTCCGGCGATATTTTAAAGTGCTGCGCCTGTGTCGTTTCGATGACGACCGGTATGCCGCCGGCTAACAGCACCATGTCGGGATAAGAGACCCAGTACGGTGAAGGAATGATCACCTCGTCGCCTTCGTTCAACAGTGCTTGCGTCAGGTTGTAAGAGCTCTGCTTGCCGCCGCACGAAACCAGAATTTGCTTGGCTTGGTAATCGAGGCCGTTGTCTTTTTTGAATTTGTCGATGATTGCTTGTTTCAGGCTTGGCGTGCCGCCGACCGGAGTGTATTTGGTAAAGCCTTTATTCATCGCTTCGATTGCGGCGGCTTTGATATGATCCGGTGTGTCGAAGTCCGGTTCGCCGGCGCCGAGGCCGATAATGTCCTTGCCGGCGGCGCGCATGGCGGCGGCTCTTGCTGTGATCGCCAGTGTCGGTGAGGGTTTAACGGATTGAACTCTGCCGGAAAGTTTTATGCTCATAAGTACCTGTCAAATCAATGTAAAAGTAGTCATGATTATACTCTATGTATAATAGCTGTTGAAATTCCATTAGAGAGTGAGTGTGTGAAAAAGGCATTTAATATTCAAGGCCGTTTTCAACCGGCGGGCGATCAGCCGATGGCAATTAACCAATTGGTCGAAGGATTGAACGACGGCGAAGTGCATCAAACCTTGCTCGGGGTGACAGGCTCGGGCAAGACTTTTACGATTGCCAATGTGATTGATCAAGTACAGCGTCCGGCGATGATTTTAGCGCCGAATAAGACATTGGCCGCGCAATTGTACGGCGAGATGAAGGAGTTTTTTCCGGAAAATAGCGTCGAGTATTTCGTGTCGTATTACGACTATTATCAGCCGGAAGCCTATGTGCCGGCTTCGGATACCTTCATCGATAAAGATGCTTCGCTGAATGAGCATATCGAACAAATGCGTTTATCGGCGACTAAGGCGCTGATCGAACGCGAGGATACAATTGTTGTCGCGACCGTGTCGGCGATTTACGGCTTGGGTGAACCGGAATCGTATTTTCAAATGGTCTTGCATTTGGTGCGCGGCGATTTGATCGATCAACGCGCGATCGTGCGTCGTTTGGCTGAAATGCAATATACGCGTAATGAAACCGAATTGCGCCGCGCGACCTATCGCGTGCGCGGCGAAGTCATCGATATATTTCCGGCGGAATCTGAACAGGAGGCGCTTCGTATCGAGTTGTTCGATGATGAAATCGAGCGACTGTCGCTGTTTGACCCGTTGACCGGCGAAATTAAGCAGCGTATTGCGCGTTACACGGTCTACCCAAAGAATCATTACGTCACGCCAAGGGATCAATTGTTGGCAGCAGTTGACGCGATTAAGATCGAACTGAAAGAGCGGTTAGCGCATTTATATTCACTGAACAAATTGGTTGAAGCGCAACGTCTGGAGCAGCGGACTTTATTTGATCTCGAAATGATCATGGAAGTCGGCTATTGTTCCGGCATCGAAAATTATTCACGTTACCTGTCCGGTCGCGGCCCGGGAGAGCCGCCCCCGACGATGTTCGATTACTTGCCGGATAATGCCTTGGTCATTGTCGATGAAAGCCATGTGACGATTCCGCAGATCGGTGCGATGTATAAAGGCGACCGCTCGCGTAAAGAAACCTTGGTCGAATACGGGTTCAGATTGCCGTCGGCGCTCGATAACCGCCCGTTGACCTTCGAAGAGTTCGAAGCAAAATCTAGGCAGCGAATCTATGTTTCGGCAACGCCTGGACCTTATGAAAAAGCACATTCCGGTGTCTTTGTAGAGCAGGTCGTCAGGCCGACCGGCTTGCTTGATCCGGAAATCGAAGTTCGGCCCGCGACGACTCAGGTCGATGATTTATTGTCGGAGATCAACAAGCGGGTCAAGGTCAATGAGCGCGTGCTAGTCACGACGTTGACCAAGCGCATGTCCGAGGATTTGACCGAGTATCTGGCCGATCACGACGTTCGCGTGCGTTATCTGCATTCGGACATTGATACGGTTGAGCGGGTTGAAATTATTCGCGATTTGCGGCTCGGACAATTCGATGTGCTGGTCGGTATCAATTTGCTGCGCGAAGGCTTGGATATTCCCGAAGTTTCGTTGATCGCGATTTTGGATGCCGACAAGGAAGGTTTCTTGCGTTCGACCGTGTCTTTGGTGCAAACGATAGGCCGCGCGGCGCGCAATGTACGCGGTAAGGCGATCTTGTACGGCGATAAGATCACTCGTTCGATGCAACAGGCGATCGACGAAACCGAGCGTCGCCGTGAAAAGCAAAGCCGGTTTAACGAGCTCAACCATATCACGCCGACAACGGTATTCAAGTCGGTTAAGGATATTTTGGAAATCGCCATTCCGGGCGCCGGCTTTCAACCGGTTGCGAAGGCCGTAGCCGTGACCGAGCCCGATGCGGACTATAAAGCGATGACGCCGAAACAAAAAAGCAAGAAGCTCAAACAGATGGAAGAGCAAATGTATAAGCATGCTCGGAATCTGGAGTTTGAAGAAGCTGCGCGTCTTAGGGATGAGATTAAATTATTGCAGGAGATTTATGTGGCGGAGTAGTTTGTTGGCAGTTAGCAGTGAAAGGTGAAAGGTGAAAGGGGCAAGGTTAAAGGGGGAAGAGGTAAGGTTGTTGGTGGGTTTAGAGGGTTTCCCTTAAGTTAAGGGAAACTCGTCGTTCCGTCATGGATGGCAGGCTTTTGAGGCGCATTCGGTCCTGAATGCCAGCATTACTTATTCTGTGAAGGCGCTTAATGGCATGGGGTTTAGTGGGTGATGGTTTATTTGTTGTGTTTTTGGGAGGGTAGGCAATGAGGTTTAAATTAGGTTGCGATCTCGAATATCAGGTTGATTCCTTTAGTACGTTTATTTTTAATTTTCGAATCGCGCAGATCGACTGCCAAAAGATTATTAGCGAACATCTGCAATTGAATCCTGTTATTCCTGTTGATGAGTTTGCGGCGCCCGTTCTAGAAAATCGATATTTCAGAGTCAATGTATCGGCAGGAACGAATTTGCACGTTTCGTATCGGGCAGAAGTTGAAATGTCGCACTTTTACGGTGATCCGAACCGAATCGTGGAGATTCAGCCGGCGGATTTACCGAAAGAAACCTGGCCTTATCTCTACCCAAGCCGCTTCTGTCAATCGGACCGGCTAATTAATCTTGCCCTTTCGGAGTTTGGTGGAGAGTTGATGGGTTATTCCAGAGTCACGGCCATCTGTAATTGGATTTTTGATAAAGTTTATTATCAATACGGTGTCAGTAGTTCGCATACTTCCGCATTCGATACCGCTACTGAGCGAATCGGGGTGTGCCGGGATTTCGCGCATTTGGGCATTGCGTTTTGCAGGGCCTTGAATATTCCGGCGCGGTTTGTCTCCAGTTATGCTTATGGGTTGGCGACACCCGATTTTCATGCCTGTTTCGAAGCCTATTTGGATAATCGATGGTATTTATTCGACGCCACCCGTCTGGCGCCGCAGAACGGTATCGTGCGTATCGGCACGGGGCGCGACGCGGCCGATGTTTCGATAGCCACAATCTTTGGAAATGTTTCAATGAACGATATGCGTATTTTTATCGAGCATGTTCCTGATCCGGATTGTCCCGGAATTCCGGAGCCGACGACGGAGGCCATTGCGATTTTATGAGGCTGAATTCTGCCGGGATTTTCAGAATAATCGAGTTGTTTGGTCTTATTGCTCGCCATAAACCCTTTTTATCAGTGCCAGGAACCATTGCGGGCGGAAGATGACGATGAACAGCGCGATTAGACTGACAGTTGGGATGGGTCCGATATCGAGCAGCATGAACACGATCATCGCCGATAACAGTTGAAGCCGGGCGACGGCTGACGCAAGGTTTTTTTTTCGCCCCGGATTGCCATCGGATGCGCCGGAGCTATCCGGCGAAGTTGGATTTTGCCGCGAATTTCGATAGATATTATCGACAAGGGTCTTAAACCAGCGCGGGCGGAACAAGGCAACGAACGCACCAATCGGTGAGGCGATCGGAAACGGTCCGATGCTTGCGATTACGATCAGAATCAATGCAAAAACGCACTTCAAGCGTATCGTTGTCATTTTCTATGTCCTATTATCACGATTTTGTTCGATGGCTCGGAAATGGCTAAATCAATTAACATCAGCGTAACTTGGAGTGTCGGTACCGTCAATTTACGATTTAAGTATTGATCCTAAAAAGAGCAGTTGAGAGCCTCAAACTACCGTTCGCCCTGATCCCTTCGGCTACGCTCAGGAGAGCCAAGTCGAAGGATGAGCGGGAGTTTGAGGCTTCACCCGGTCGGTGAAAGTGTTGTAGCCCCTTCATGCTTCGACTTGGCTCAGCACGAACGTTCTACAACACATGCCAACAGCTCTTTTCAGGTTGATCGTTCATTAATTCCACACTTTAAGTATTGTGTAGCGAGGCATTGTGGTGGTTTATGTTCGGATGGTGCCTCAAATAAATTTAATTTAAATCGTTGCAAAAAATAAATGCTTCGATATAATAGCGGGCCTGAACACAAAGACCTTAGGCGCGTAGCTCAGTTGGTTAGAGCACCACCTTGACATGGTGGGGGTCGTTGGTTCGAATCCAATCGCGCCTACCAAATTTCAAAGCACCGTATATCGGTGCTTTTTTGTTAGTGAACCTTGATAAGCTTAAATTAACATGCCGGTAATCACACTTCCCGATGGATCACAGCGTGAATTCGACCATTCCGTCACAGTTATGGATGTGGCTCGTTCTATCGGTTCCGGATTGGCAAAAGCTACATTGGCCGGTCGTGTTGACGATAAATTGGTCGACGCCGAAACGGTCATCGAGCAAGATGCCCATTTGCAGATTGTAACCGCTAAAGATGAAGAAGGCGTCGACGTAATTCGTCATTCGGCTGCGCATTTGCTGGCGCAAGCGGTTAAGCGTTTGTTTCCCGATGCGCAGGTAACGATTGGACCGGTCGTCGAAAACGGATTTTATTACGACTTTTCCTATAAAAGACCCTTTACGCCGGACGATCTTGCTGCGATCGAAAAAATGATGCAGCAAATCGTCGGCGAAGATATAGCAATCAAACGCTTTCTTCTGTCGCGCGACGATGCGGTTAAGTTTTTTAAGGATCAAGGCGAAGCTTATAAGGCCGAGATCATCGAGTCGATTCCGGCCAATGAAGACTTGTCTTTGTATGCCCAAGGTGAATTTACCGATTTATGCCGAGGACCTCATGTTCCGAGCACAGGTAAACTAAAGGCCTTCAAATTAATGAAGATTGCAGGCGCTTATTGGCGCGGCGATTCCAACAACGAAATGCTGCAGCGTATTTACGGTACTGCCTGGGGCGATAGCAAAGAGCTGAAGGCCTATATGCATCGCCTGGAAGAAGCCGAGAAGCGCGATCACCGTAAGTTAGCCAAATCTCTCGATTTGTTTCATGCTCAAGAAGAAGCTCCGGGTATGGTGTTTTGGCACAGCAAGGGCTGGACGCTCTATCAGCAGGTTGAGCAATACATTCGCAATAAACTGCGTCTAAACGGCTATCAAGAAGTTAAAACGCCGCAAGTCGTCGATCGTTCGCTGTGGGAAAAGTCCGGGCATTGGGATAAGTTCGGCGATATGATTTTTACGACGCATTCGGAAAATCGCGATTATGCGATCAAGCCGATGAACTGTCCTTGCCATGTGCAAATTTACAATCACGGACTAAAAAGTTACCGCGATTTACCGATTCGCATGGCCGAATTCGGTTCCTGTCATCGTAACGAGCCTTCAGGGACCTTGCATGGCTTAATGCGGGTTAGAAACTTTGTGCAGGATGATGCGCATATTTTCTGTACCGAGGATCAAATTCAACAGGAAGTCTCGATATTTATCGACTTATTGTTTGAAGTTTACAAAGATTTCGGCTTCCGCGAAGTCATTATTAAATTATCCACTCGGCCGGAAAATAGGGTAGGTGACGATTCGGTCTGGGATAAGGCCGAGGACGCGCTGGAAGTCGCATTGAACAATAAAGATTTGGATTGGCAGTTGCAGCCGGGTGAAGGCGCTTTCTACGGGCCTAAGATCGAGTTCTCGTTAAAGGATTGTATTGGCAGGGTCTGGCAATGCGGTACGATACAGGTCGATTTTTCAATGCCTGGTCGACTCGGTGCGAGTTATATCGCCGAAGACGGTTCTAAACAAGTGCCTGTCATGTTGCATAGAGCAATACTCGGTTCGCTCGAACGTTTCATCGGTATCCTGATCGAACAGCATGCCGGTACCTTCCCGCTCTGGCTCTCTCCGGTACAGGTTGCTGTACTCAATATTGCCGACAGACAAGCCGAATATGCCGAACAAGTCGTACGTAAGCTGGAGAAACAAGGCTTCAGAACGATAATTGACTTGAGAAATGAGAAGATAGGCTTTAAAATTCGCGAACACTCTATGCAACGGGTGCCGTATCTTCTGATTATCGGTGATAAAGAAATGGACAATCAGTTAGTTACGGTTAGGACGCAAAAGGGTGAAGATTTAGGCAGTCTTTCAATCGATCAATTGACCGAACGGCTAGGTAGTGAGATTGAAGACAAAAAATAATCATTGTTTGGAGGATTAGGGTATCTCAGCGAAAAAAGACGAAGTGCGCATAAATGACACGATCACCTCGAGAAGGGTGAGAGTCGTTGGCGCAGATGGCGAAGCGCTCGGCATTATATCGATCGATGAAGCAAAGCAGCTGGCTTATGATAACGACCTGGATCTGGTGGAGATTTCACCGAATGCGGATCCGCCGGTTTGCAAGGTCATGGATTACGGCAAGTTTCAGTTCGAGCAAAATAAGAAACAGCAGGCCGCCAAGAAAAAGCAAAAACAGATACAGGTTAAGGAAGTCAAGTTTCGTCCGGGCACCGAAGAAGGAGACTATCAGGTTAAATTGAAAAACCTGACTAAGTTCCTCGAAGAAGGCAATAAAACCAAAATTACACTCCGTTTTCGCGGTCGTGAAATGGCTCATAAAGAGCTAGGTATGGATTTATTGAAGCGTATCGAAAAGGATTTGGAAGAGCTGGCCTTGGTTGAGCAGTTCCCTAAAATGGAAGGCCGTCAAATGGTTATGGTCATGGGGCCGAAAAAGAAAAAATAAAAGGGCGTCGTTTGATGCGTCCTTGTTGCTAGGAAGGCAGCAGAAAGCATTGCCTAGGGTAATGCGACACAAATTCTTCAGGGCCTTGCATTTTGCCTTGTCGAGTTTAAATCTCAAGGAAACTTACTATTTTAATCGGAGCAAACAAATGCCAAAAATTAAAACTAATCGCGGTGCGGCAAAGCGTTTCAAAAAAACCGCAGGCGGATTTAAGTGCGGACAATCGCATCGCCGTCACATTTTGACAAAAAAGTCCACTAAAAGAAAAAGACAGTTGCGTAAAGCGGCTCATCTTCACCCGTCCGACGTGCGCATGGCGACACGTATGATGCCTTACAGTTAAAACGACAGGAGAAGAACAGTGGCAAGAGTTAAACGTGGCGTAACAGCCAGAGCAAGACATAAAAAGATTTTAAAGCAAGCGAAAGGATACTATGGCGCGCGCAGCCGGGTTTATCGCGTTGCTAAGCAAGCAGTGATCAAGGCGGGCCAATATGCTTACCGTGACCGCAAACAGAAAAAACGTCAATTCCGCGCATTATGGATTGTTCGTATCAACGCCGCTGCGCGTCTGTGCGGAATGTCCTATAGCCGTTTCATCAATGGTTTGAACAAAGCCAATGTTGCGGTCGATCGTAAAGTGTTAGCCGATTTGGCCGTGCGTGACATGGAAGCTTTCGCGGAATTGGCTAAAATTGCACAAGCCAACTGCAGTAAGCCCTAAAAACAGAAAAACCGGTCGGGTTGGTTCATTCTAGATTTTCGCGATTTTTTGAAATGGCTATGACGCAGGGTGCGCATCGCGCACCTTCCTCAATGGCAACCGATCCCCAAGTGTTTTTCTTTAAAGTGCGCGATTCTTAGTACGGCCGCTTTAGTAATGAGGCGGCCGTGCTTTTTGGATATTTCCCATTCATTTCTAATAGCGAGTTGAGCAGTGTCGGCTACTCTCGAAGATCTCCTGGCGCAAGCTTTACAAGAACTTGCGAATTCTCAAGACCTCAATCAGTTGGATCAGGTGCGCGTTCATTATCTAGGCAAAAAAGGCCTATTTACGCTGCAGATGAAAGAATTGGGCAGGCTCGATCCGCAGCAGCGACGAGAAGCCGGGCAGGTCATCAATCAAGCTAAAAACCAATTTCAAGAAGCGCTTGAAGCGAAGAAGCAAGCGTTAGAAGCAGCAGCGCTGCAACAACGGTTAGCGAGCGAATCTATCGATGTGACATTGCCGGGACGAGGGCAGCAGGTTGCGGGGTTACATCCGGTTAGCCGAACCTTACGCCGTATCGCCAAGATATTCGCCGGCGTCGGCTTCGATGTCGTCGAAGGTCCCGAAATCGAAGACGATTATCACAACTTCGGGGCATTAAACATTCCGGATCATCATCCGGCGCGAGCAATGCACGATACCTTTTATTTCGATGCTCATACGGTACTCCGCACCCACACATCACCGGTACAGATTCGTGTCATGGAAACGCAGCGCCCGCCGTTGAAAGTGATCGCGCCGGGGCGTGTCTATCGTTGCGATTCGGATATCACGCATACGCCGATGTTTCACCAGGTCGAAGGCTTTTTGGTCGATAGCGGAGTAAGTTTTGCTGATTTAAAAGGCGTCGTTTATGAATTTCTGAGTGCCTTCTTCGAAAAGGACATTCAAGTCCGCTTCCGGCCATCCTATTTTCCGTTTACCGAACCGTCCGCAGAAGTCGATATCGAGTGCGTGATGTGTGGAGGAAAAGGCTGCCGCGTTTGCGGACATACCGGTTGGCTCGAAGTGATGGGTTGCGGCATGATTCATCCCGAAGTGTTTAAATCGGTGGGTATTAACGGCGAGCTGTATTCGGGCTTCGCATTCGGTATGGGGGTCGAGCGACTGGCGATGCTGCGTTATGGAATCAACGATTTAAGGTTGTTTTTCGAAAACGATCTGAAATTTTTGCAGCAATTTAGGTAGGTTAAGGTCGGATCATGCAATTAAGTGAAGCTTGGTTAAGGGAACTGGTCAATCCGCCGATTTCGACGGCGGAACTGGTCGGACAATTGACAATGGCCGGTCTCGAAGTCGATTCGGTGACGCCTGCGGCGGCCGATTTTAGCGGAGTTGTGGTTAGCGAAGTGATGGCGATGGAGCCGCATCCGGATGCCGATCGATTGCGAGTCTGCCGGGTCGAGGTTGGTGAGGCCGAACCGTTGCAAATCGTTTGCGGGGCTGCAAATGTTCGCGTCGGTTTGAAAATTCCGGCGGCACTGATCGGTGCGGTATTGCCCGGTGATTTCAAAATCAAAAAGTCGAAACTGCGCGGCGTCGAATCGTTCGGTATGCTGTGTTCCGAAAAAGAGCTGGGTTTGGCAAAAGATGCCGAAGGCTTGATGGAATTACCGGCCGACGCGCCGGTGGGAACCGATATTCGAGATTACTTGTCGCTGAACGACAATATGATCGAGGTTGATTTGACGCCTAACCGGGCCGACTGCCTGAGCGTCGAAGGTATTGCCCGTGAAGTGGCGGTGTTGAATCGCTTGGATTTTAAACCGGAACATGTGATGCCTGCATCTGCGGTTCATCAGGAGACATTAGCGGTCGCGGTGTCGGCAGCCGAATATTGCCCTCGTTATACCGGTCGATTGATTAAGAATGTGAATCCGGATGCTGAAACCCCGTTATGGATGCAGGAACGTCTGCGAAGATCCGGACTGCGTAGTCTCGGGCCTTTGGTCGATGTCACTAACTATGTGTTGTTGGAGATGGGGCAGCCTTTACATGCCTTCGATGCCGATAAGTTGACCGGCGGAATTCGGGTGCGTTTAGCCGACGCCGGAGAAAAACTGAGCTTGTTGAACGATCAAGAAATCGTGCTCGATAACGAAACGCTGGTTATCGCCGATGATAGCCGTGCGTTGGCCTTGGCTGGCGTAATGGGCGGTAGCGAAAGTGCTGTCGGCGACACAACAAACAATATCTTTTTGGAGTGCGCTTTTTTCTCGCCGGATACCATCATGGGCAAAGCGCGCCGATACGGTTTGCATACCGATTCCTCGCATCGCTTCGAACGTGGTGTCGATCCTTATTTACAATCTCGAGCTCTGGAAAGAGCGACGCAACTGATTCTTTCGATTGTAGGCGGCAGCGCTGGTCCGGTTACGGAAGTTAAAGCCGAAGCGGCCTTACCGAAACGCTTGCCGGTTTTATTACGCAAACAACAGATTTTGGACATTCTTTGCGTCGAGCTTGAAGATGAAGTGATTGCCGATATTTTCGAGCGTTTGGGCATGTCGGTTGAAACCTCGGAAGAGGGTTGGCAAGTTACCCCGCCTGGATTTCGTTTCGATATTGCCATCGAGGCTGATTTAATCGAGGAAGTGGCCCGTATTGTCGGCTACAACAATCTGCCGCAAAGTGAATTATTCATGCGTTCGGAATTAAGCAAGGCGCCGGAAGCGATGCTTGAACTCGATAGAGTTAAGGATTTTTTAGTCGATAGAGGTTATCAAGAAGCGATCACCTATAGTTTCGTCGATGAGGCTATACAAAAAATCATAGCACCGGATGATGAGTTCATTCCATTGAAAAATCCGATTTCATCGGAATTGGCCGTGATGAGAACCACGTTGTGGTGCGGATTGCTGCGTGCCGCCTTGCATAATATCAACCGGCAGCATACTCGGGTCCGGTTATTCGAAACCGGCTTGCGTTTCGTGCGCCAGGATGGTGTGATTCATCAGCAAAAAATGCTGGCAGGTCTCGCGATCGGTGATGTGTGTGCCGAACAATGGGGCGATAAAAGTCGTGCAATCGATTTTTTCGATGTTAAGGCCGATCTTGAGGCGCTGTGTGCCTTAACCGGTATAACTTTTCTGTTTGAGGCTGCAATTCATCCAGCATTACACCCCGGCCAGTCGGCGCAAATTCGCTCTGCATCAGGGGAGGTTATAGGATGGATGGGTATGTTGCACCCGTCGCTGGAAAAACAATTAGATTTCGATTCGAGAGTTTTCTTGTTCGAATTGGATCAAGATTTACTATTGGACAAGGCCATTCCTTCGTTCAAGCCTTTATCGAAATTCCCTTCGGTACGCCGCGATATGGCCTTGATCGTCGATGAAAAAGTGACGGCCGGTCAAATCATCGATGCGATAAAAAGCTGCAATGAATCGGTTGTTCAAGACATTCTGATTTTCGATGTGTATCGCGGGCCAGGTGTAGAAACCGGCTACAAAAGTATTGCCTTAGGGCTGGTTTTTCAAGATTTTTCACAAACTCTTACCGATTCGCAAATAGATGCTATATTTAGCAGACTGTTAGCGGCTTTAGCCGATAAGACCAATGCAAAACTGAGGGATTAAATTTATGGCATTAACGAAAGCTGATTTTGCCGAGAGGCTGTTTGACGAGCTTGGATTAAACAAGCGCGAAGCGAAAGACATGGTGGATTTGTTTTTCGAAGAAATAAAAGGATCTTTGGAGAACGGAGAGCAGGTCAAATTATCGGGATTCGGCAAATTCGAACTTCGGGACAAAAACAGTCGGCCGGGTAGAAATCCGAAAACAGGTGAAGAGATACCGATTACCGCCCGTCGTGTGGTAACATTTAGGTCCGGTCAAAAACTAAAAGCCCGAGTAGAAGCTTATGCTGGAACCGAGTAATAATAATGAACTGCCGCCGATACCGGCGAAACGCTATTTTACGATAGGTGAAGTCAGCGAATTATGTGCGGTCAAGCCGCACGTACTAAGGTATTGGGAGCAGGAGTTTTCAGAACTAGCCCCTGTAAAACGGCGGGGTAACCGTCGTTACTATCAACGGCACGATGTATTGATGATTCGTCAGATTCGATCGCTCCTTTATGAGCAAGGCTATACGATAGGCGGCGCGAGGGCCCACTTATCAAGCGACGATGCCAAGGAAGATTCAACTAGGACCAAGCAGTTGATTCATCAAATGATCGGCGAGTTAGAAGATATACTGGAAATTCTTAAATAATTAGCAAGCTTTGATTATTCAATAGATAGGCCTGAATAGTAATGTTTGTATTCACTTTTTAATGAATATCCAGTATCATTCATATCTTTTTATATTGTCGGGGCGTAGCGCAGCTTGGTAGCGCACTTGCATGGGGTGCAAGGGGTCGAAGGTTCAAATCCTTTCGCCCCGACCAATTGATTCAAAAGCTTATGATTTTCGATTAAATCATAATGCTATTATTTCGAGGTGCCAATTATAGGTGCTTCAATTTTTATGTTTTGCTCGGATTATCGATCGTCAGTCAATGACGACAGGTCCCGTCCAATTGAGTTCGTCGATCGCTCTTTGAGCCGACTCGATTGTTGGATAGGATGTGTTTAATACATGTCCGGCTTCGCTTCCGATAACGATGAATACCCGAATGCGATTTGAATCGTTATTGATCCTAATAGAGCACACTATCCCCCGTCTAACGAGCCTACGCGCTTCGTTGGCTGTAATTTCAATCATAAAACAATCATTCATATTGATACCTGTGTTGGACAGTCTAGTTTAAGGCTCATTTTGGCACACTTTGGTTTCGTCTGTCTGTTTCCGGCTCATTACAACGATTATTTTTCGCCAAGCACACTTCTCGCTCTTGTTGATTTCCAAATTGGGTATTTGCAGGGCTACCCCACCATGACCGTAGATTACGCTGATTTGCTATGTAGCTTTTGCATGGCTTGATCGAATTGCCCTTGAAGCAATAATGATAAGACTAAAGCGCTTTCGTCTATCGATTGCTCTATAACTTGCAGTTCGTTTTTTGAGGGTGTGTGTAGCACGTAATTGACAACGGCATTTCTATCGCCTGGATGACCTATGCCGAGTCTTAAGCGCCAGTATTCATTGCTGCCTAATTGCGCATTGATATCTTTCAGGCCGTTATGACCGCCGTGACCGCCGCCTTTTTTCAGCTTGCAAGTACCGGGAGGAAGATCAAGTTCGTCATGAATGACTAGGATTGCTTCGGGGGGAATTTTGTAAAATTTAGCCAACGCGCTAACCGAACGGCCGCTGAGATTCATGAAGGTTGAAGGTTTTAAAAGCCATGCCTCATGACCCGAAGTATTCAGTTTGCCGGCGTTTCCGAAAAACTTGGCTTCGGCGTTCATTCGAGTATTATTGAGTCGTCCGATATGATCTATCCACCAAAAACCTGCATTATGTCGTGTATCTTCGTATTGCTTGCCGGGGTTGCCAAGGCCGACAAAAAGTTTGATTCCTGTCATTTAAAAAATAATTTGTGAAAAAATGGAAGTATTGTTTTTTTAGTGAGGCGCTATTATATACTTCGCGCGGCAATTTTTTCGGAGGTTTGTCGTCCCTTTTGTCCGATAGCAGTATTGCGGAAGATATATGAATGCAGAAGCAAATTTTCTGTCCTGCATCGCTAAAACGCTTGCTGTTGATGCCCTATGCCATCCTTGGCGATCGCAAAGCTTAGACAAAGCTAATGGCGAACGGGATTTTGGAGTGTGTAACCGCTCCTTTTGTTAAATCGTATCGGGTTGCGGTTCAGGTTGTTTTGAAGGCAGTTTTTTTTCTAATTGGCGGCCGAATTCTTCAAGTTGTTTTTGCAATTGCTCACCGAAAGATTCGATCTCTTTTTCAAGCAAGGGCAGTTGTTTTTCAAATTGATTTTGGAATCTTTCACCGAGGTTTTGCAGGCTTTTGAAAAAGTCGTCGAATACGGTTCCTGCCATGTTTTGTCGTGTTCGGAGATAGTCGATTCGCCACAATTCGTTTTCGAAGACCAGTGCCGTTTCAAAGGGTCGAGCACTAAGGCTCGTTTCTTCGGATTTAAGGATCGTTTCGACGGAGGCAATATCGCCGTCGATGATCATTTTGCCGGTTTCGAGCGAGGTGATGTTTGAATAATCGTGAGAAGATGCGGCAAGCGAAGCCTTGCTGGCATCGGTTACGTAGCTTTCGGCGGTAGCTAAGTCGTTATCGATTAGAGCTGTCCAGAATGAGCGGGTGACTTCGTCTGGTGTTTTTGCGCTGTCGCAGCCGCTCAATGCGAATACAATAAACAAAAGCCCGGCGTATACCGGGCTTTTGACGCGCAGTGTGTTTCGATCAATCATCGCCGCCGAAGACGCCAAGCAATTGCAACAAGCTCAGGAACAAGTTGTAAATAGACACATACAACGAGACCGTCGCCAGAATGTAATTGTTTTCTCCGCCGTTAATGATGGCGCTGGTTTGGAACAAAATCATGCCCGACATCAGCAGAATGAACATCGCGGATACTGCCAGTGACAGTGCAGGCATCGAAAATACGACCGCGCCGATTCCGGCCAAAAAGGCAACGAGAATGCCGACCATCAAGAATCCCCCCATGAAGCTGAAATCTTTGCGGGTCGTCAACGCGTAAGCGGAAAGGCCCAGAAAAATTACGCCGGTGCCGCCTAGTGCCGTCAGAATTAATTCATGACCGTTGCTGAATGCATTGATATACATGCTTAAAATAGGTCCCAAGGTCAGTCCCATGAAACCGGTCAAAGCGAATACAAAGACTAGGCCAAGACTGCTGTTACTGAATTTGGTCGTCAGAAACAGCAAACCGAAATAGCCGATCATCGAGACGATCATGCCCGGATGAGGCAGGTTCAGCGTCATTGCCAAACCTGCTGTCAGCGCGCTGAACAATAAGGTCATCGACAACAGCATATATGTGTTTTTCAGCACTTTATTGGTCGCCAGAATGCTTGCTTCCGGCCGTGAAACTGCGGTATTCAATCTCATGTTTAATGACTCCTATGTCAATTAATAACTTACGGATTATACAGACCTCCCAATATTACAAGAGTTTCATTGTGTTTGTAAGTCATTTGCAGCGAAATGTGTAGTCGGCTCATTATTAAAGCTATGTATTTGGTAATTTTTGAAACCACCCACCACTACCGGAAGCACTTAAAAGTTCAATGTGAATTTTAGTGCATGCTATGCCTACCTAATGTCGGCAAAAGGCAACGCATGAAGACACGTTAAACTATTGGTGGTACTGCCTTGGTAGGTAAAGCCTACAATTATGTTTTGAGATTGGTGTAGTATTAATGGCTAATGGATTAACCTTTTTAAAATGCTGAATTACAGTAAAATACGTCGTTTTCCATTAAACCTTCTATTCCATGTCAGAACCTACCGGATTAACGCCTTATGAGTTGATAGGCGGAGAAAAAGCCTTGTTGAGCTTAGTCGACCGATTTTATTTTTTTATGGATACCTTGCCCGAGGCCGAAGGTATTCGCACAATGCATCAACCGGATTTGTCCGGCGCGCGCAACAAACTGTTCAAGTTTTTGTCCGGTTGGCTCGGCGGGCCGGATTTGTTCATTCAAGAATACGGACACCCAAGACTGCGAGCCCGGCATTTTCCGTTTGCGATCGGCGAGTCGGAGCGCGATCAATGGATGCTGTGTATGAAAAAGGCCCTGAGCGAACTGCCTATGGATGCTCGGCTCAGAACCGAATTAAGCGAGGCGCTTCAGCAATTGGCTACGCATATGATTAATGTTCAAGGTGAAAGGTGAAAGGTGAAAGGTGAAAGGT
>NZ_JBNGHF010000004.1:0-135907 GCF_050611805.1 Methylotuvimicrobium sp. | reverse complement strand
GGAAGGTGGAAGGTGGAAGGTGGAAGGTGGAAGGTGGAAGGTGGAAGGTGGAAGGTGGAAGGGGGCTTGACAAGTGGTGGAAAAGCCGCATCATTTCACTATTCACTGAACCAACCCGAGACAAGACAATTTCCAGCTTACCTTTTACTTATCAAATTCGCCGTAGTTCTAGGGCGACTAAAGCGCGGATTACGGTGGCGCCCGGAAAGGTGCAGGTTGTCGCGCCGGCGGGCATTTCCGAGCGAACTTTGCATCGTTTCGTCGAGCAAAAACAACAGTGGGTCGTTCAAGCACTGAATCGCTTGGAGGCGCGCGTTCGGCAAGTGGAAAGCTTGGCGCCGGAATTTTATGTCGACGGCGCCGAGATTCCTTATCAGGGTGAGCGCTATCGGCTCAGCGTCTTGCCGACCCGGTTGAAGCGTATCAAGATCGAATTTTCCGATCGTTTCATTGCACATATACCGGAAACCTTGCCTTCAGACGATCATAGCGAAGCGATACGGGATGCTTTGATTCGTTGGATGAAGGTCGACGCCAAGCTCAAGACCGAATATTATGTCGAAAAACATGCGCACAAATACTTGTTGTCGCCCCGGTCGATTTCGATCCGCTCGCAAAAAAGCCGCTGGGGTAGTTGCGGCATTCATAACGATATTCATCTCAATTGGCTGTTGATTCTGGCTCCGCCCGAAGTATTCGAATATGTCGTCGTGCATGAATTATGTCATATTAAAGTCAGAAATCATTCGAGCCTGTTTTGGCAGTTGGTCGCCGACCATATACCCGATTACCGGCAGCGGCGGAATTGGCTCAAAGAGCAGGGTAGCCGGCTGATGATGGGGCTATAAGGATTTCGCTAAAATTAACTTTCTGGAGTTATGAGCTTTGTTGAGGGTTCGGTAACTCGCCTGGCAGGACGCCGTGAATCCAGCACCTAAATTCCATAGGTCTTTGGCAATGATTCAAAATCATGGCTTAATTTAGGTGCTGTGAATACGTCCTTGTAGGCTTGACGGCGGCTTTCCCTGCCGCCAACACCTGCCAATCGAGTTACCGAACCCTCTAAAATAGGGAAGTTATTTATGACCAAATCCTAAATACCGATGACGATCAAAAAAATTTTGTTTTACGTCGTAATTGTCTGCATTTTATTTGCAGGGCAGTTTTTATACAGCCGGGGGCTGGCGACCGGAAAACCGCCTGAATTGGCGCAAACGACAATTCAGGGCGAGCGTGTTTCCGACCGAATTGCGACCGGCCCCGGCTTGATTTATTTCTGGGCCGAATGGTGCCGAATATGCGCGATGATGCAGGCGCCGGTTAGTGCGGTACTGAACGACTTTCCGGGCGTGACTGTGGCTTTGAGATCGGGAGATGCGGATGAGGTGAAGGAATATCTCCATAAGAAAGCATTAAATTGGCCTGCGATCAACGACGAGGACGGCTTGATCGGTGATCGCTTCGGGATTCGTGGTGTACCGTCGGTTTTCATTTTAAATCCTGAAGGCGAGATTGTTTTTACGTCGGTCGGCTACAGTACCGAATGGGGCTTGCGTTTTAGGCTTTGGCTGGCTGCTTGGTTTTGAACTTGAAAGATTCCGAGATGAGGTCATCAAGTCGGCCGCTCGCGTCTGTCGCTGTGCTGTTTTTCCTGACCGGCATGGCGGCATTGATTTACGAGGTGCTTTGGCTGAAAGAACTGGGTTTGTTGTTCGGCAATACCAGTCAAGCCATGGCGACGACATTGGCCGCATTTTTTTTGGGACTAGCCGCCGGCAGTCATTATTGGGGACGGAAAGTTGCTGCTTTCCGGGAGCCGCTAAAACTGTACGCCGGGCTCGAGGCCGCGGTTGCCGTTTGCGCGGCGGGTTATTTCATATTACTCGCGGCCTATGGCCGGCTCTATCCGTGGGTATTCGATTGCTGCGGCAATCATGCCGGATTGTTTACCGGCGTCAAATTCGCCTTGTCGCTGACGATATTGTTTCCGCCTGCTTTTTTCATGGGCGGCACGCTGCCGGTGCTGAGTCATTTCGCGGCGCCGAATCGTAACGATTTAGGTCGTAACACGGCCTTGTTATACGGTATCAATACCTTGGGCGCGGTGGCCGGTGCGCTGTTGGCAGGGTTTTATTTGCCGGTTTGGCTAGGTTTCAAGGCCAGTTACGGATTGGCGATGGCGATTTCGTTGACGGTCGCGGCGGGCGCTTATGTCTTATCGAAACCGCACACTGAGCAAAGCCGAGCGCCGATTGAAACCGGCGGCATCGCTTTTCGTCCGCTCGCCTTCATCGCGTTCATGTCGGGGCTTTCGATGCTGGCCCTGCAAGTATTATGGGGGAGGATGTTCGCGCAGGTATTGCAGAATTCAGTCTACACCTTCGCGTTGATTCTATCGGTATTTCTTATTTGCCTGGCTTTGTCGGGGTTTCTGGCGCGCTGGTTGATTGCCGTTCGTTTCGATGCCGGAAAGCTGTTGTTCGGGTCGCTGATTATCGGCGGCCTTTTGGTTAATCTCGGGCCTTTCGTGTTTTTGGCGTGGACTGACGAACTGCACTATATCGGTTCGGATGTCGGTTGGTATGCTTATTTGCTGCAAATCGCGGCGCCGGCGGCGTTTATCATGGGGCCGCCATTGCTGCTGTTGGGGATGGCTTTGCCGCTGTCGATTCGTTTGGCGCAAAATCACGGACCAAGCGGTGGAACGCTGGTCGGGCAATTGGTCGGGATCAATACCTTGGGCGCGATAGCCGGTTCCATCATCGCCGGTTTCTTGATATTGGAATGGATGGGGCTATGGGCCGGAATTCGATTGATTGCGGTGCTGTATTTTTTGACGGCCACTTATTGGTTTAGTCGGACTACGGAGACGGCTTCCAACTGTCGACAGCCTAGCTGTTCCAATAGTCAGAAATCATTTGAATCGGACTGGCGTCGGCGGGGAGGGTTGTATTTACCGGCAATCGGCATTTTATTGGCGGTTTCAGTATTCGATACCGGCAAATTGCCCCTGGTCAAAGTCGACCCGGTCAACGAAGAAGAAAGCCTGCTGGAGTTTTGGGAAAGCAGCGCCGGAACAGTCGCGGTGATTCGGCGTGGTGAACATTTGAAAATTAAGGTCAATAATCATTATACGTTGGGTGGAACAGGGTCTTTCGAGCTCGAGCAATTGACCGGCTCGTTGCCGGTTGCCTTGCATCGTGAGCCGCGTTCGGTTTATGTATTGGGCCTCGGTACCGGCATCACGGCGGGCGGCGTATTGAAACACCCGATTCAGAGACTGACAGTGACCGAGTTGCTGAACGATGTCGTCGCGGCATCGGATAAATATTTCGGCGCTTATACCAACGGCTTGTTTTACGACCCGAGAGTGCGTGTCTTGCATGAAGATGGGCGTAATTATTTACGCGGCGCCCGTGAAAAATTTGATGTGATAATCGGTGATTTGTTCGTACCCTGGGAAGCCGGTACCGGAAGTCTTTATTCGCTCGATCATTTTAAGACAGTCTCCGAACGCTTGAATGAAAACGGTTTGTTCATGCAATGGCTGCCGGCTTATCAATTGTCGCAACTCGAATTCGATGTGATCGCCAAAACGTTTTTGGAAGTGTTTCCTTATGCGACAGTGTGGCGCGCCGATTTCGGCGCATTAAGGCCGGTTTTGGGTTTGTTGGGGAGCAAGAGTAACCAAGATCTTGCGGCATTATCGGTGGGGCATCATCAAAAACTGCTGCTGCATTTTGCCGGCGATTTGGTTTCGATAAGCAGTCGTTTCGAACAGGCGCGACTGAATACCGACGACAGGCCTATCATTGAATTTTCCGCGCCGGTGAGTCAACGCTCGATTAAAACCGGACGGCAGGAGTGGCTGGTCGGCGCCGAGTTGATTGAACTAATGGAGGCGCTACAACCTAGCGTTTCGGATTATATAGTCGATGTGTCGGAGCCTTCGATGCAATGGCCGCAAGCCGGTTTCAACTTGCAAAAGGCGCAATGGCTGCGCTATCAGGGCCGGCTGAAAGAGGCCGAGCAAGCCATGGCGAACTATCGGGAATTGCTTGGCGAAGAAGAACAATAGCGAGAAACTCGCTTGTTTTTCTCGTTTCCACTTCGGCTTCGATATCATCTGTTAGTTATCTTAAGCTCCCGGCTTTCCCTCACCTAGCGTTAGGTGAGGGAAAGCCGGGAGCGTAGGTGACAACAAACGGTATCGAGGTCAAATTAGCCAAACCTCGTAGGATACGCAATGCGTTCCTCGTTCCCATGCTCCAGCGTGGGAATGCATACCGATTTTGCTTCTGCAGCCAAGGTATGGGTTCCCACGGAGGACCGTGGGAACCAGAATCCGATTCAGTTTCCACAGAATGCATTTATCTTTAAAAAACGTATCAAGGAATTTTTATGCACGTCACTTTGGTTCATGTTCAAGTTAAGCCCGATCATATCGACGATTTTATCGCCGCCACGAAACGCAATCATGAAGCGTCGATTCGGGAGGCCGGCAATCGCCGCTTCGATGTGTTGCAATCGCCCGAAAATCCGGGGAAATTTGTTCTATACGAAGCTTACGTTTCCGCCGAAGAATCCGTAGCCCATAAACAAACCGAGCATTATTTGGCTTGGCGCGATACGGTTGCCGATTGGATGGCCGAGCCCCGTCAAGGGATTCGTTACGAAGGACTTTTTCCGCAGGGGTAAGCGATGCAATTCAAGCCATTTTCGATTTCACGCTTGCCGCGCATTAGCTACGGCAGGGGACGTCTCAACGAAGTGCCGGCCTTGACGGCTAGTTACGGCGGCAAAGCCTTGTTGGTTACCGGGAAGCAATCTTTTTGCGGTACGGAACGTTGGCCGTCGTTTATCGAGTCCTTGGAAATGCAAGGCGTTCGCTGGTTGCATGTCACCGTTTCGAGCGAACCGTCGCCGGATCTGGTCGATCAAACGGTTAGCAGGTTTGGCGGTGAGGCGATTGCTGTCGTGATCGGCATCGGCGGCGGTAGCGTGCTCGATGCCGCGAAAGCGATAGCGGGGCTTTTGCCGCACGGTAATTCGGTCATGGATCATTTGGAAGGCGTCGGTCGGAATATTCCTTATCGGGGGCCTAGTACGCCGTTCATCGCCGTTCCGAGCACGGCCGGTACCGGCAGCGAAGCGACCAAAAATTCGGTGTTGAGCGTACAAGGACCGGAGGGGTTCAAGAAGTCTTTTCGTGACGAATGTTTGATTCCCGAATATGCAGTGATCGATCCCGACTTGCTGGAAAGCTGCCCGCGCGACTTGATCGCGGCCGATGGTATGGACGCCTTCACGCAATTGTTGGAATCTTACGTCTCGCTAAAGGCCAATCCTTTCATCGATGCGTTGGCTTGGAGCGGCATGACCGCCTTCAAGGAAGGCTTTTTTGCCGCGTGGGAAGGCCAGGAACCAGAAGCCGCTAACGGCCGCGCTGCTATGGCGTATGCATCCTTGCTTTCCGGTATCACGTTGGCGCAAGTCGGTTTGGGTTCGGTTCACGGCCTGGCTTCGCCGTTGGGCGCCTTTTTCCCGATACCGCATGGCGTGGTTTGCGGAACAATGGTTGCCGCCGCCACCGAAATCAATATTCAAGCGATTGAAGCGCGAGAACCCGATAATCCGGCGTTGGCTAAATATGCGCAAGTCGGGCGTTTGCTGATCGGGCGTAACGATATCGGCGATTCGGTTGCGCGCGATTTATTGATCGAGTTGCTTGCCGAATGGAGCGAAACATTGCAATTACCGCGCCTTGGCAATTACGGCATCAGAGTGGCCGATTTTGCAAAAATCGTTGCGAATAGCCGGGGCAGCAGCATGAAAACCAATCCGATCGTGCTGACCGATGCCGAGATAGAAGCGATATTGCAGCGGCGGCTTTAAGCTTACCGATCTTGCCTCTACTGCCAAGGTATGGGTTCCCACGGAGGACCGCTCATCGTTATACATAAGTCTTGAATTACCCTTTTGCAATCTTAACCAATGAGGCCTCGATACCATTGATTGTCGCTTAACACACTAGGCTTCGAAATCGCGATCTGGGGATCGCTCCCACAGAGCATCCGACCCTTTGTGGGAGCAACGTCTTCGTCGTCCCTCACCTAATGCTAGGTGAGGGAAAGCCATTGACTTTCAATATCCACTGATTTTTCAAACAGTACCGTTCCCAGGTATTCGATAACCTCTGTTCAGCACCTTTACCGGTATTTGTGTATAACGGCGAGCGCCCCAGCGTGGGAATGCATACTGATCTTGCTTCGGCAGCCAAGGTATGGGTTCCCACGGAGGACCGTGAGAACCAGAAAAAGGTAGTGATTTATCGTGATTTGCCTAGTTTGCACGCGAACCGGATCGGCTTTTTTTCGATTTCTTGAGTTTTTTTTCAGAGCCGGCTTTTTTAAGGCGTGTCTGGGCTAAGTTAATCAGCGTTTCTTGGGCTCCAACGGTGTCCTGTTCGTTTTTCGGTTGGCGCTGAACATAGCTGCCGTCGGGCTGCATCTCCCAAACGCTTCTTTGGTTATTCAATTGTACGTTCAATATTTCTCGTAGCTCGGCTTGTAATTCGGGTTTCTTAACCGGCGTCACTACTTCCACGCGGCTTTCCAGATTGCGTTTCATGCAGTCGGCCGAACCGATGAAATATTCTTCGTCTCCGCCGTTTTGGAAATAAAAAATCCGCGAGTGCTCAAGAAAGCGGCCGACAATGCTGATGACGCGTACCGAATCGGAAATTCCCGGAATACCGGGTCGCAGCCGGCAGGTATCGCGGACGATCAAATCGATTTTGACGCCGGCTTGTGCGGCCCGGTAAAGCGCGGCCGTGATATCGGCATCTTCTAAGGCGTTCATCTTGAATTGAATCAAGCCGGGCGCTTTTGGCGAATGCTTGGCGATTTCGCGTTCGATTTTTTCGATTAAAGCGGGTTTGAGGTATTTCGGCGAGGTGAGTAGACAATTGTATTGACGCTTCGGAACCAGGCCCGTCGTTAAATAATTGAATAACTCGGTAAGGTCTTGGCCGATGTCTTGGTCGCAGGTCAAAATGCCGAGGTCGGTATAGAGCCTGGCGGTTCCGGCATGATAATTTCCTGTGCCGATATGCGCGTATCGGCGTAGACCATTATAGTCCTGGCGGACGACATAGATCACTTTGCTGTGCGTTTTGAGTCCGACCACTCCATAAGTGACATGAATCCCAGCGCGCTCCATGCGTTGCGCCCATTGGATATTGGCCGATTCATCGAAGCGTGCTTTCAATTCCACCGATACGGTAACCTGCTTGCCATTTAATGCGGCGTCGATCAAATATTGGACAATTTTAGTGGCAGCCGAAGTGCGGTATAGCGTCATTTTAATGGCCCGAACATTCGGGTCGCGGCTGGCTTCCTTGACGAAGCGTTCGACCGTTGTAACGAAAGACTCATAGGGGTGTTGCAGCAGTATCGTCTCTTGTTCGCGAATGGCATGAAAAATATTCGGCGCGCCGGCTAATTTAGGGTGATCGCAGGGGTGGTGCGGGACGTCGAGCAAGTCCGGGCGATCGATCGCGGCGATTTGAAATAAATCGGACATCGCCAAGCGCTCGTCGACGATGAAGACATCATGCTCGTTCAGATTAAGTTCGGCTGTCAACATGCCGCGTTGTAACTCACCCATCGTTGAAGCGACTTCGAGTCTAACGACCGAGGCGAATTTGCGTTCGCGCAATTCAGACTCGATCATTTGCAGTAAGTCGTCGGCCTGGTCCTCGTCTTTTTCGGTGATGGCGTTGCGCGTCACGCGGAACAAATCCGCAAAAGCGATATTCATGCCCGGAAACAGTAAATCTAAATTGTTCGCGATCAAATCGCCCAGCGCAACGTAAACAAACTCGTCATTGACTTGAATGAAACGCGGCAGTCTGGGGCCGACCGGGACCTTGATCCTGACGAGCGTGACGAGTTCGGGGTCCGTGCAATAGACCCCTGCCAGCAGGTTCAACGCTAGATTCGAAATGAACGGAAACGGATGCGCGGGATCGATCGCCTGAGGCGTTACCAGCGGGAAAATATTCTGAATATAGTAATCGCGCATTTGTTTTTGTTGAGTGCGCGTTAATTCGGTGAAAGGAACGATCCGGATGTCTTGCGACTCGAGATGCCTCATTAATTCGACGAATAATTGCTGTTTTTTCGCTTCGATTTCGCGTACGACCGCGTAGCATTCGGCGATTTGTTGTTGCGGGCTACGACCGTCCACGGTTAATTCGGTGATGCCAGCGCCGAGTTGTTGTTTTAGTCCGCCGATGCGCTTCATAAAAAATTCGTCCAGATTAGAGCTGACGATCGCGATAAATTTGACTCTTTCCAGTAGCGGTGTTCGCTCGTCCTCGGCTTCGTACAAGACGCGTTTATTGAACTCGAGCCAAGTCAATTCTCGGTTTAGGTACCATTCCGGGGAATGGTTATCGAATTCTGGAGCTATCGGGGCAGGTTTCGGTTCAGTAAGGACGGTGGGTTGTTTCATTTTTAACATTATTGGCAAGGAGTTAAATGAATTCGCAGCATAATCCTAAATTCGGCAGTTTAACCATGAAGTTCTTGAAGTGTTTCAAGAGAACTTTCAGTACCTTGCGTAACCCTTCAGGAGAGCAAAACTGTTATACAAAACCATGACAAGTTATTGAATCAACTTCTTATTCTTCATGGTGAAATGCTTATTAGGATAATCATTCGATGTTGCGAGCAATACAGGTTTGGTTGCGTCCTTCCCGTTTTGCTTGATATAACGCGTTATCGGCGACGGTAAGGAGTTCAGTGCCGATTAAACGAGGAAAGTGCGCCGAGTCTGCCAGGCCTATCGAGACCGTGCAATTGAATCGTTGATTTTGATCTTGAAAATGAATATTGGTAAATTGATTACGGATGTCGTCCAGTAGTCGATAGGCATTGTCTTGATCGCACTCCGGTAGGACCGCCGCGAATTCTTCGCCGCCGTAACGGCCGATGATGTCCGAATGGCGAAGGCGTTGACGTAGCAGCATGGCAAGCGAAGTGATGACATTATCGCCGACCGTGTGCCCGTAAGTGTCGTTGACTAATTTAAAATTATCGATATCCAGCATCGCGATCGAGACCGGCTTGCCGTTGCGTTGAGCTTGGGCTGTCTCCAAATCGGCTGCTTCCTTGATACTGGCATGCTTCAATAAACCGGTTAGACTGTCTTTGGCGATGAGCGAAGTCAAGCGGCGCGCTCTTTCGATACGTGCGCGTGTCGCGGCAATTAATTGCGCATCCGATATCGGTTTCATCAAGAAATCGTCGGCACCTTGTCCCATGGCTAGAATTTGTATGTCGAGATCGCTTTCGGAGGAAAGAAAGACTATCGGCAGGCCCGACCATTCATCATATTGGCGAATGACACCGGCAAGATCGAGACCGGTAAAGTTGGGCATATGTAAATCCAACAAGATTATTTCAGGTCGGAAACTCGCGATTTTGGTTATAACGGCTTCGGGGTGCTTCAAGATTTTGGCTTGCATGCCTGCGACAGTCAAAACCAATTGATAGTGGGCGGCCAGATCCTTGTCGTCGTCGATGATCAAAACGCGCTGGGGAGGCGCTCTTCTTTTTTCCAGAATTTGCATCATGCGGTTGATCAAAACCGTGATGTCGACCGGTTTTACAAAATATCCCTCGGCGCCGAGCCGCGCAGCGCGGACCCGCGATTTGAAATCGTCTGTCGACGAGACAAACAAAAGCGGACAGTCTAGCGATTTTAAGGTGATTCTATCCTGGAGAAGAATGGAGTCTTGTTTGGAAAAGCGGTGTAACCTTACGTTCATGATAAGCAAATCCGGGCGCTCGAATTGCGCGGCGGTTTCCGCGTCTCGTATAGAGTTGAACAAATGGACTTCGAAGTTGAAAGACTCTAATTGGCGAGCCAACTCTTGTTCGAATGTCGCATCATCCTCGATTAGCCAAACTCTTAAGGTTTTATCGATAGGCATGTCCGAAGTCATTGTAAGCGCTGGGGGCGAATGATTTTCAGGCGGTCCAATGACGCCTTTAAGCGCGCCAATCTCTTTAACAAAAGATTGCCGGATTTTATCGTCAATCTCGCCGGAGCCCTCTTCAAGCCATGCTTGGAGGCGAATTTCTAAAATTCGCGCCGCTTCGCCAAGCGCAGGCACTCCGAATGTGCCGCATGAACCTGAAAGTTTATGTAGGCGATGATGCAATTCGTTTAGAGCGACAACATCGAAACCGCGTTCGTTCAGGTTTTCGCCGATGGCCTTTAAATTGTTTAATTCGACCGGTAAACGCTTTAAAAACTGAGAGCGTAATCGCGATAATTGTTCCTGGGCATCACACGGGTTGGATAGCGGCATTTTGTTCTCGTTTTTCCCAAATTTTACGGATTTGGTCGGCCAAGGTCATCGGGTCGAACGGTTTGGCGATGACATCGACTGCGCCTAACGATTTGTAATACGCAATTTCGGACGGTTGAATCTTGGCGGTCATGAAGACAATCGGAATTTCGGCGATGATAGGCTGTTCGCGTAAACGATTGAAAGTCGTCGGGCCGTCCATGCCGGGCATCATAACATCGAGTAGGATTAAATCCGGCATGAAATCGGCCGCTTCGGCCAAGGCTTCCTTGCCGGAAGAGCAGATTTTTACCGTAAATCCGCCTACCATTTCCAATGCCAGTTTCGCCACGGTCTGAATGTCGGGTTCGTCTTCTACATAGAGTATGCGTTGAAATGGGTTCATAAAAGAATTTCTTGAATGGAATGGGTTGTATATGTATAGCGAAGGCGTTTTGATTTTATACGTTTGTTCAATCGAAAACAGGAATTTTACACTTTCCATATCGGCATTTCGAAATAGAAACTTGCGCCTTCGCCTTCGATCGACTCGAAACTGATTCGGCCGCCCATGCGTTCGATCAATTCTTTGGAGATGGCCAGGCCCAATCCGGTGCCGCCTTTTTTTCGAGTGTTCGAAGCGTCGGCTTGGGCGAATTTTTGAAAAACACGATCGCGGAAGCCGTCCGGAATACCGGGACCACGGTCGGCGACCGTTATCCGTATGGATTCGTTAATTTGTTTCACGTTGATGTAAACGTCGCCTCCATCGGGAGAAAATTTAATGGCGTTGGACAATAGGTTCGATAATACTTGTTGTAAACGCTGTGCATCCGCATAGATATCGACCTTTGGTCTTTCGCCGGTCAGTATTAACGATACTCGACGTCCGATACCATAGGTTCGGTTAGCATCGACTGTCTGTTCGATCAACGGCATCAAATCTTGCTTTTGCATATTGAGTTGGAGCTTGCCGCCTGCGATTTTCTCCATGTCGAGTAAATCGTCGATCAGGTCGGCCAAGCGACGGCTATTATCATAGGCAATGCTTATTATCTCAAGCACAGGTTTGGGTAATTCGCCCAGCACGCCGCCATTAAGCAAGCCTAATGCGCCGGATATCGACGTGAGCGGCGTGCGCAGTTCATGACTGACGGTGGCAACGAATTCGTTTTTCATGCGGTCGACGCGCTTGCGCTCGGTGATATCTCTCACCATGCCGACATACATGACCTGATCCTGAAGGGTGATTTCGGAGATGGCCAGTTCCATTGGGAATAGCTCGCCGTTTTTTCGAAGGCCTTCGACTTCTCGTCCGATACCGATGATTCGGGCGATGCCAGTCGATTGGTAATGGCGTAAATAACTATCGTGAGCGTCGCGGTGCGGATTCGGCATCAATATTTTGATATTACGGCCGGCGATTTCGTCAGCTTCATAGCCGAAAATTTTCTCTGCGGCAGGATTGAAAGACTTGATTTTACCGGTTCGATCAATCGTGATAATGCCGTCCACAATATTATCGAGAATGGCTTTGGTGTGCCGGCTTTGTTCTTTGAGTGCGGCTTCGGCATGTTTGCGTTCGGCGATGTTTTGAGCAATACCGAGAAATCCGGTAATGTCGCCCTTATCGCCACGCATAGTTGTGACCACAAGCGATACCGGAATGTGCCGGCCATCCTTGCGAATATAAGTCCACTCGCGAGTTTCCGCCCCCTCTTGTTCGGGTTTTTCGGTAAAGACTCGAAAGCCTTCCACCGAGCGACCGAATTCTTTGCTCAATTCCAGGCCGCGTGCTACGACTTCTTCAGTCTTATGGAACAGAGCGGGCGTTTTTTTGCCGATGACTTCCGCCGAGGAAAAACCCAGCATGCGTTCGGCTCCCGGATTAAAAGTCGTGATGATGCCTGCTACATCGGTAGCGATAATCGACATTTCCGAGGCCGCATTTAATACACTAGTCAGCAAATGAGTCACGCGTTTGCGCTCGCTTTCGGCGCGCATGCTTTCAGTGATATCCACGGCACGTCCGGCATGGCGGATAATTTGGCCGTTAACGTCTTTAACGGGAAAAGATTGCGCGTGTACCCAACGGATATTGCCTTCCGGAGTCATGATGCGGTATTTCATATCGAACTGACCGCTGTGCCGGTATTGGTTCATTTTTTGGAAAAAAACCGGCTTGTCGTCTTCAACGATCGATTCGGCGAAAGAGTTCGGATCGTCGTATAAGCTTTGGCAGCTTCTGCCCCATATCTGTTCGTAGACCGGGTTGATGTAAATCAAACGGTCGTTATCCGCATTGCGCAGCCAAAAAACTTCTCTGATGTTTTCAGTTATATGGCGTTGTTTTTCCTCGCTTTCACGAAGTGCGGCTTCGGCTTGTTTACGGTCGGTGATATCAAGAATAAAGCCGTCGAGAAAGTCGATATTGCCGGCAATGTCGGCTATAGCCGTTCCTTTCTCGTAAGCCCAACGAATCGATCCGTTTTTATGAAGGATTCGGTATTCCATCTCCCACCCGGTGCCGGATGCGATCGCGTGATAAACCGAACGCTCCACTCGCTCTGTATCGTCGGGATGAATGATGCTGGCGTAACTGCGCACCGAGTTGTCGATAAAGTCGCTGGCCGGATAGCCGCTGATGTTGTCGACGATAGCGCTCATGTAGAGCATCGTCCAATTCTCGTCCAGTTTACAGCGGTAAACGATGCCGGGAATGTTGTTGACCAGCGACTGATATTGGTCGCGATTTTGTTTTAAATCAGCCGTTCTGGCTTGAACTTGTCGTTCTAATCCCGCTAGGATTTCGGATTGCTCGTTAAAACTGTCCGTCAAGCGTTGCGCCATCTGATTCAACGCCTTGCTCAGGTTGTCGTATTCCATGATGGGACTGGCCGGCAGATTCGGTTTGAGACCATTGCCGATTGCATCGGCCAAATCGAAACTGGCGGCCTCGAGATTATGGAGCGAATGCGTCAGCCAGCGGCTTAGTAAGTAGGAAACGATAATGCTCGACAATAGCAGCACCGCTAATGACAAAAACAGTGGTAGGCGGCCTTTTTCGAAATCAAGCACCAAGGGTTCGGCATCTTGTTCGATATACACTCGAGCGACATCCGAAGCGCCGGTAACGGGTACGCTGGTTAGGTAACGACCTCGTTTCCATCGATCCATGGCGGCCAATTCGCCATATGGCAGCCAGATGGACAGACCTTTGTTGAGCTGTCTGGTTTCGCCGGCTTGCTTATCGATGGCGGTTAATCGACCCTGCTCGATTAATATGCGTCCATCGTGGTCTAGCAAGGCTAGGCTCGTTTGCGGCGATAGTTGTGCTCGAGCGAGATGGTCTTGCCAGGTCTTAATCTCGGCGTCAGGCGCGAAGGAGATATCGGCGGCGGCTCGTTGAGCGATTTGTTCCAACCGTTCGAGCATGAACGCTTCATGGCGATCTCGCTGGGCGTTGCTTTCGACAATAATCGGTATGGCGCCGGCCAAGAGTATCGAGCATAACAAGACATGGAATAACAATTCGGACAACGACGGCCTAAAGCGGCCGGTTAGCCTTGTAGGCCGGAGTGCTGTTTGAACGGCGAGTAGAATAATACCGGCAATCATGGCATTGAACAGTCCGTTCAACGGTTGTTTAAGCGCAACCAATAGCGTCGATTGCCATTCCATGCCGATAATGCTGTGATAAAACAACAAGATCAACGGCAGACCTAAAAAAAACCAGAACACGAGATCGGCTAGAATTAAATTGCGCAGTCCGCGGCGATAAAGCAATGCCACGGTCAATGCTTCGGCGGTAAAAGTGATCAGAGCGTAGGGTTGATTCCAGAGCGCCAAGGTATAAAGACCGCCGGTCGCGGCAATGACGGTCGCAGCGGCCGGGCCGAGGAAAGCCGCCGCAAGCATTGCCGCGATCGACCCGAAAATGAAATCGACGCCGTAAAAAAGCGGCATGTTCAGCCAGTTACCGATCCATGCCAGAAAAGCAAAAAGCGTGGAAAGCACAAAGGTTTTACGGTCGATCGAAATCATGATGTTATTTTTGACGAGTCTCTGGCGACAATCGGCAAAGTAATAAAAAAAGTCGTGGCTTTATCCGGTTCGGATTCGTAGCCGATATTGCCGTTCATGCGTTCGACCAATTCCTTGGTTATCGCCAGTCCGAGCCCCGTGCCGCCTTTTTTTCGGGAATCGGAGGCGTCGGCTTGAGCGAATTTTTGGAAGACGTGTTTGCGGAATGCCTCCGGTATGCCGGTTCCTCGGTCGCTGACTTCGATTCTAGCCAGATTGCCGGTACTTAGAACGGCGATATCCACGGTTCCGCCTTTCGGTGAAAACTTGGCCGCGTTCGATAACAAATTGTCGAATATTTGTTGAAGGCGCTGGGCATCGACATCGACATGCAAGGCATCATCGCGTTGCGTGATTCGGAGGGTAACGCCGAATTGGTCCGCATAGGCTTGATTATCGCGCAGGGCATGTTCGACTAGAGGCATCAGCGCTTGCGGACGAAGGTCGAAATTTAATTTGCCGGCGATCAATTTTTCCATGTCGAGCAAATCGTTAATTAGCAGGGACAAGCGACGACTGTTTTTGTAGGCGATCGCTACGATTTCATTAACGGTGCCGGGGAGTTCGCCCAATGCGCCTCCGGCCAGCAAGCCGAGCGAGCCGGCTATCGCGGTCAATGGCGTACGCAATTCGTGGCTCACGGTGGAGATGAATTCGTTCTTCATGCGATCGTTACGTTTGCGTTCGGAGATGTCTTCGATGATTGACCAAATCATTTTCTTGCCCGACAAGTCTTCGACGACCATGCCGTTCAGCAAAACCGGATATCGGTCGCCGTTTTTCTTGATGTATTCTTTTTCGTAGGGGCCGTAGCGACCGGTGTTCTTCATGCTTTCCGATTGCTGTTTTTCTTTCGCTTCGTATTCTTGAGGAGTTATTTCAAAATAACTGAGCGACAAAAATTCTTCGCGGCTGTATCCGGTAGGCGCCAACAAGGCGTTGTTGACCTCGACGAAACGACCGGTGGCGTAATCGTTGAGCGCGATACCGACCGGCGAGAGTTCGAACAGACCGCGTAGCCTGGTTTCGCTGTCGTTCAAAGCCTGCATGGACATCTTTTGCTCGGAAATATCGGCATGCGTGCCGTACATCATCAAAGGCTTGCCGTCGTTCGTCCGGTTAACGACACGGCCTCGGTCATGGACCCATACCCAATGCCCTTTTTTATGCCGCATTCGGCATTGCGCGTCATAGAATTCAAGCTCGCCGGCAAAATGTCGTTGCAGTAAGCGCTCGGACTGCTGCAAATCGTCGGGGTGAGTTAATTTAAGCCAGGTTTCGATACTAATCGGTTCGAGCTCGCTCAAGGTATAGCCTACGATTTCGGCCCAGCGTTCGTTGAAGACGGTTTGGCCGGTTTGAACGTTCCATTCCCAGGTGCCGATATGGGTCCCTTCAATAATCGCCGTTAGCCGGCGTTGGCTGATCAAAATGCGTTCGGCATCGTTTTTTTCGCGGCTGATATCCGACTCGATCGCCATGAAACCTTGTAATGCGCCTTGCTTATCATAGAGAGGGTTGCATTGAATACGAACCCAATAGGCTTGCCCGGATTTATGATAATTGACTACATCGACATTGAAGGGTTGTCGTTCAATCAGAGCCCGATGTATCTCGGCAACGGCTGTCGGGTCGGTAAGCTCTCCCTGGAGTAGATCGCCGGGTTTGCGGCCGAGCATTTCCTCCAGTTGATAGCCGGAGAGCCGGGTAAACCCTTCGTTGATCCATTCCACGCAGCCTTCGGTGTCGGTGATGATGACGCCGTTGGTGGTTTGGCTGGCGACACGCGACAGTCGCGTCAATTCGGCTTGATTTTGATCATGCAGACGTTTGACGCGCGCGGCCTCGATTAATTGGCCCAGCGTCGTCAGCAACGGATGCAGGAACTTCACCCAGCCGGACTCGTAACCACCGGGGCGGTTGGCGACTCCGATCATTGCTACGAGCTTCCGGTCGTAATGGACCGGAATACCCAAAAAGGCATTTAATGGCGGATGGCCGGGAGGGAGTCCGCCGCGTCTCCGGTCATGCTCGGGGTCGTTGGCGATCAGGGGTTTTTCCGAAACGATGACGGCACCGAACAAATTCTTGAGGTTGGAAAACTCCATGCCTTGCGCCGCATTCGCCTCGAAAAATGCGCGCGTTTCGTCATTCCAAGCGATGTTAGTAATCGCCCGAGTCTTTAAGTAGGGGCTACCGTCTTCGCGATGTAATATCTCGGCAATGAATCCGTATTCGCTGTCGGTGAGATTGAGTATGTCCGATAACAGGTCATCGAAAGCCCGGCTACGGTTCGATTCGAGAATGAATTGAGATTGGGCGCGCGAAATGATCTCGGCTATATGTTTTTGGCGATCGAGAGCCGCCTCCGCCGATTTTATTTCGCTAATGTTACGGCAAATCAGCAAAGATCGAGCGACGAGTCTCACAATATCTTGAGCGCAAGCGCTAAGGTCGCTCAGCACTTTGCGTTGTTCCGGCGTCAGCCGTTTCGGCTCGCGGCTCATGATGCAAAAGGTTCCGATAGCCAAGCCGTCTTCGGTCAATAACGGTGCTCCTGCATAGAAGCGGATATTGCTGGAGCCGGCGACGAGAGGATGTTGTTTAAAACGATGGTCGATCCGGGCATCCGGGACTTCGAAGATTTCGTTTTTGAGGAGGGTATGCGCGCAAAACGAGAGTTCGCGTGGCGTTTCAGTGATATCGAGGCCCAAGCAGGACTTGAACCATAGCCGATGTTCGTCGACCAACGCGATCAGCGCAATAGGCGCGTCGAGGCACTGCCGAGCCAGGCGGGTCAGCCGGTCGAATCGATCTTCCGGTTCGGTATCGAGAATGCCGAGCGCGTGTAAGGCTTTTACTCGCTCGATCTCGGTGCGAGGCTTTTTCTTTATCAATGCGCTGAAGATTCCGCGAAACGCTCGCGGATTTCGAGGATGGCCGGAAACTGTTGTTCGAAAATATCGACCAGATCAGGGTCGAAATGTTTACCGCGATTTTCCTTGATTAAATCCCAGGCTGCCTGGACGGTCCAGGCTTTTTTGTAGGGACGTTCCGAAGTTAAGGCGTCGAATACGTCGGCTAATGCCGCGATGCGTCCAGCTACCGGAATGCTAATACCGGACAGTCCGTTGGGGTAACCGCTGCCGTCCCATTTTTCGTGATGCGTCAATGCGATTTCGCGTGCCATGCATAGCAAATCCGAATCGTCGCCTTCCAATAATTTCGCGCCGATGACGGCATGCGTTTTCATGACTTCCCATTCCTGCGGTTCGAATTTGCCAGGTTTCAACAGGATAGAATCGGGAATACCGATTTTGCCGATGTCGTGCATCGGGCTGGCGTTCAAAATCAAGTCGCATTGATCGTCGCTCCAGCCGAGTGCTCGGGCGAGCAGGGCGCAGATGTGGCTCATGCGTAAGATATGGCTGCCGGTTTCCTCGTCGCGGTATTCGGAGGCCATACCCAAGCGCTGTACGATCTGCAGGCGTGTTCGGTATAGTTCTTCGGTGCGCGCCCTCACCATGTTTTCCAACACCGTTTTTTGATCATGCAAAAGCCGATGCGCCAATTGCGCCTGTAACAAGTTATGCACGCGCATCAATAATTCGTTGCGGTCGAAAGGTTTGGTAATGAAATCGCGCGCGCCGGCCGTTAATGCGCGAAGCAAAAAATCCTTGCCGTGTTGAGCGGTCAAAATTACGATCGGCGGCAGCAAAGGATCGTTTAATGCCATGAGTCGCTCCATCACCTGGAAGCCGTCCAGATAAGGCATATTGATGTCGAGTAGAATCAAATCGGTTCGAGCTTGGCGATAACGATCGACGACTTGGCGCGGGTCGTCGATCAAAATCCGGTTTCGGTAACCCTGTTGTCCGAGCATTCTGTCCAATAGCTTGAGATTGGCCGGTTCGTCGTCGACGATCAGAATGCGTTCATTGCTTAGAGAATCAGAGGGCATGAGGTTTTCCGTCGGCGTTGGGTTTAAAACGGTCTATGCATTCAAGAAATTCTAGCACATCCAAGGGTTTCGTCAGATAATCGGCAAAGCCTGCGGCCATGCCGCGTTGGATATCGCTGTGCATGGCATTGGCGGTGACAGCGATCACCGGAATGTCTCGGGTGGCGGGGTTATTCTTTAAGCGGCGCAACGTTTCGAATCCGTCTATATTCGGCAAATTGATATCGAGCAGGATCAAATTCGGATGTTCGTGTGCGGCGATTGCCAATCCGTCCATGGCATTGACGGCAGTAAACAATTCCATGTTTTGGCGAGCAGCGAGAATTTTTTGTACCAGCCTCAAATTGGCCGGATTATCTTCGACATAGAGCAGTTTGCAGTGGCTAGGGATGTTATTCGAAGCGTTTATTGCCGGTGGTTTAGCGGGAACGGTAGGGGCTTTGGTATCGAGCAAAACGGCCGACGGCAATTCGAACCAGAATCGGCTGCCTTCGCCGGGTGTGCTGTCTACCCCGATCTCGCCATGCATGGATTCAACCAGTTTTTTCGCCAGCGCCAGACCGATTCCGGTACCTTCGATATCCTGATAAGCCGATTCCAGCCGCTCGAAAGGCTTGAACAGACGGGGCAGCGATTCTGCGGATATGCCGTAGCCGGTGTCTTTAACACCGATCCGGAGCCTATTAGGGCCGGCGGACATGCAATCGACGGCTATCCGTCCGCCGTCGCGGTTGTATTTAACCGCATTGGACAGTAGATTCAGCAACACTTGCTTGAGTCGAGTAGAATCGGCCACAATCGAGCAATTGTCGATTGATTCAAAGCGGATTGCGATGCCGCGTTGTTCGGCCAGCGGTTTGATCTGTTTGACGCAGGATTGGATAAGCGGGCCGACCGCGATGACATCGAGGTTAAGCTCGATTCGACCGCTTTCGATGCGGCTCAGGTCTAGGACTTCATTGATCAGCGTCAAAAGATGGCTGCCTGCCTGGAGTATTTCTTGGAGATTATCGGCCTGCATGTCGGTCAGTGGTTGTTCGGTGTCGGCTTCCAATAATTGCCCGAAACCGAGAATGGCGTTGAGCGGCGTGCGTAATTCATGACTCATGCGCGAGAGAAATTCCGATTTGGCGGCATTGGCGCGCTCGGCTTCTTCGCGGGCGGCGATTAGCATGGCCTCAGAGCGTTTACGTTCGGAAATGTCGCTGACAAAGGCGAAAAACAGGCGCTCGCCGCCTAGCTCGTTCAATGTGACATTAACTTCCACATCCAGCAAAGTTCCGTCTAAGCGGCGGTGGCGGGTGTCGAATCGGTCTCTGCCTAGCTCTATTACTTGAGCGATATGAGCCTCGAGTTGTTTCGGCGTTTCCATAGCTTCGATGTCGGCTATGTGTAAACCGAGCAGTTCGTCTCGGGTGTATCCGAGCATCATGCAATAAGTGTCGTTGCAATCGCGGATTCTGCCTTGCAGATCGGCGGTGAAAAAGCCGTCGATCGCGGCGTCGACGATCATTGTATTACGGCGGCTTTGTCTTTCCAGTTCTGCAGTGCGCTCGAGCACGCGTTGTTCGAGCTCGAGGTTGAGCCGTTTCAGTTCTATTTCGGTGCGTTTACGTTCGGTGAGATCGGTGATTACATTGGCGAAAGCGATGGGGTTGCCGTCGCTATCTTTGATTAAGAAAATGCTGTGGATAGTCGATATCACGCGTCCGTCGATGGCGGTAATATCGAATTCGCCTGTCCAGAACTCGTTTTGCAATACTTCCGGTAAAATCCGGGACTTCAATTCCACTAATTGATGTTCTTGATAGAAATCGAAAAATGTATAATCACCCACCTCGGTGTTTTCCGGAACTGCCAACAGGCGTCTTAGGGCCTGGTTGAAATAATTGACTTTGCCGGTAAGATTCGCCCAGCCGATGCCTTGGACCGATGCGTCCGCCAACATCTGCAACATCTCGGCGCGTTGTTGTATCGCCCTGCGTTCGGTTACGTCTTGGCCGGTACAGAGTAGTCCCGAAATCGTTCCATTGGCATCGCGCATGATCTCGGAATGCCATTCGATGTCCCGTTCTTCGCCGTTTCGAATAACGATGGGGTTGATGTTGCCTTGTGCCGGTTCTTGATGAACAGCATGGCGGAATATTTGACGAATTCGATCTCTGTCGCGCTTCGGTAAGAATGATGCGAACCATTCTTTACCAATGATTTCGTGCAACCGATAACCGGTTAACTCTTCGAAATAGCGATTGACATGCAGAATGAATCCATGCGGATCGAGGAGTAGTACGATGACCGGTGCAGTGTTGATCAAGCTGTTAGTGAAATCGCGTTCCTGCAATAGTTCTTGTTCCGCCTGTTTGCGACCGCTGATGTCGAGAAACGAGGCCATCATGCACAAAGGCGCGCCGTCTGGGTCGTTTACCATGCAGGCCGATAGTTGTACTTCAACCGTCGAACCGTCGAAGCGCTTGGCGATTAAGTCGCCTTGCCATTGGCCCTTAACGGACAGATTATCGATGACCGCTTCCGCCTCGCCGGGATCTTCCCAGAATTCGAGCGCCGAGCGGCCTATGGCCGATCGAGTGTCCGGCAAATTCCATAGCTCGGCGAAAGCCGGATTGACATAGGAAAGCTTGGCGTCCGGTCCGGCGATTGCGATCGGGGTTATGGAGGCGTCGACTGCTGCATTCTTGATATGTAAGCCGGCCTCGGCTTGCCGTCGAGCGGTATTGTCGGTAATTCGGCCTTCGATAAAAAGTAGCTTACCGTTTCTGCCGAAGACACCTCTTCCGTATTCGCAGACCCAACGAATTTCTCCGTTTCGAGTCAAAATTCGATAATCGATTTCAAATTCGCGGCGCTCGCTAATGGCGGTCTGAACTTCGTTCCAAACGCGCTCGGTGTCGTCCGCGTGAATCAGTTCGTTATAATTCAGGCTTCTCGGCGGTAGAAAGGCCTCTGGAGAATATCCGGTAAGCTGTTCGACGCCGCCGGTCATGAAATCGAGAGTCCAAGCCCGGTCGTTGCGGCAGCGGTAGACGAAGCCGTTGAGCGTATCGAGCACGCGCGATAGCGTATCGTTGGTCAATCGACCGGTCGTGCGTATCAACCACGCAAACGAAAGTGCGATCAAGATCGCGCATAGCGCTTTCGGCAATTGCAACGGCAGTCCTGTTATTTCGGCAAAGTGTTTCGCGGTCGGTATCCAGGGCAGCAAAGACAAACCGGTTGATAAGAATAAGGTCAAGAAACCGTAAACGGCGAATGCCGCGGCTCCTGCAAATAACCAACGAATGTTTATTTCGGCTTTGCCGCCGTACGCGGGATCTTGCCGGCTTGCCAATAGTACATAACTTGCCAAAAATGCTCCCGGAGCACCGGCAAAATAGCGCAGACTCAGTTCAATTCCCGCGAAAGGGTCGTTTGAATTAACGGCGAAAGCCGCGCTAACGACCGTTAATATGCCGTACAGCGGTAATGCCGGTAGGCGTATTGCAGCGGATATCGAATTCAATCCGCGCCGTCCGAATTCAAAGAGCGCGCAAAATGAGCCGGTTAAGAGTAAAGAGCTTGCGATAGTTAGCCAGTTCGCATCGTTGTGTAAGCGTTCCCCTTCGATGAGTTCCAGAAAACCGTGCAAAAAACCGAACCCCGCCAACCAATTTAAATGCCGGAAAACAAACAAGGCGTTGTTTGGTTTCGGTAATACGGAAACCACCGCGCCCAAGCAAAAAAAAGCCAAAGCGTAAATTTGAAAGATCAGGCCAAGATAGGTTTCGCTCCATGCGTTCATGATGAACCCCGGTCCTTTTTAATACGGTTGAGCAAACCGTCCAATATGCCGTTGAATTGCGCGATGTCCAACGGCTTGGTTAAATAGTCGGCGAATCCGGCCGCTTTACCCCGTTCAATATCGCGCGGCATCGCATTGGCGGTGATCGCGACGACCGGTGCGGACTTAACGATAGGGTCGTTTTGAAAAATGGATAATACCTGAAAACCGTTCAAATTCGGCATGTTGATGTCGAGTAAAATGAGGTCGGGGCGGTGCGCTCGGGCTAACTCGATGCCCAGTTCCGGCGTATGGGCCGTGATGAGACGAATGTGCCGTTGTCTTTCGAGTATTTGAGAGACGAGCCGGATATTGGACGGATTGTCTTCGATATAGAGCACGAGCTGTTGCCTCGAGCGACTCTGGAATGTCGGTGTTTCGATGGCTGCGGCTGTTTTAGGCGATTCCAATAAGGCCGGGTTCGAGGCCGCCGGAAGCGTGATCATGAAACGGCTGCCCACGCCGACTTCGCTTTCGACCTCGATCGCACCGCCCATCATTTCAACGATACGACGAGAGATGGTCAATCCGATGCCGGTACCTTCGATCGCGCTGTTTTCAGCGTCGAGACGGTTGAACGGTTGAAAGAGTTCATGTAAACGTTCCTTCGGGATACCGCGTCCGGTATCGGTTATGTGTATTGACAAGTATTCGCTGTCTTTAGGCATGGCCTCTACGGCCACTAAGCCGCCTTCGCGATTATATTTGATTGCATTGGAAATCAAATTGAGTAGCGTTTGTTTGAGCCGTGTTTGGTCGGCCTGGACAGTAAAGTCTTCTTGCGTATGGCTGCGGAGGCTTATTCGGCGTTTATCCGCTTGTGTGGATACCAGGCTCAGGCATTCCTCGATAATCGGTGCGACCCTAACGGGCTCTATGGATAGCGAAATCCGACCGGACTCGATCTTGGCTAAATCCAATATTTCGTTGATTAAATCGAGCAAGTGCCTGCCGGCCTTGAGAATTTCTTCCACATCCTCTTTTTGCGCATCGCTCAAGGTTTCGTCGTATTGCATCAGTTGGCCGAAACCGAGAATTGCGTTCATCGGCGTGCGCAGTTCATGGCTCATGCTGGAAAGGAAGTCGGATTTGGCCTGGCTGGCACGATCGGCTGCGTCTCTAGCGGTAATTAATTCCTGTTCGGCTTGTTTGCGCTCGGTAATGTCTCGCGCGAGGCCGACGAAGAGGAGGTCATCGGATAGTTTGACTTCGCTGACGGCAATCTCAAGCGGAAACTCGGAACCGTTGGCTCTGCGACCGATCAATTCCAGCTGACGATTGATAATTTTACCGGTTCCGGTCGCGTAATAACGCTGGAGATAGTTGTCGTGTTCGGATCGATGAGGTTCCGGCATCAGTTCATTGATTTTGCGGCCGACGATATCCGATTCTCGATATCCGAAGATAGCGCATGCCGCCGGGTTAAACGAGCGGATAATGCCGTCGGCGCCGATCGTGATGACGCCGTCGACGACCGAGTCGACAATATGCTGAAAGATGCGCAAATACTTTTCGCGTTCGGCTAGCGCCAGTTCCGCGCGTTTGCGGTCGTCGATGTCTTGTACCACACCAAGCATTTGCGTGGGCTTGCCCTGGTCGTCGCGTACTACGGCTCCGCGTTCGAGCAGCCAGCGTTCGGTGCCGTCCGGCCAGATGACGCGGTGTTCGATGATATAGGGCGAATCGCGTTTCAGGCAGGCGTCGACGGCATCGACGACCGATTGTCGGTCGTCGGGGTGTATCGCGTTAAGGAAGTTTTCATAGGAGGTTTCTAAATTCCCGTCCGGGTAGCCGAACAGCGGCGCGATGCGTTCGGACCAAAAGAGATCGCCGGATTGTATATTCCATTCCCAGGTGCCGATGTTCGCGAAAATTTGTCCGCGGCGCAGTCTTTCTTTGTGATATTCCACGGCGCGTTCGGCGCGTTTGATTTCGGTGATGTCGTGAAAGCTCCATACCCGACCGCCGATTTTTCCTTCCGAAACGAGCGGTTTTGAATGGCGTTCGACTATTCTGCCGTCTGCAAATTCCAATAGGTCTTGCGAATCTTGGCCGAATCGATAAATGTCTTGTACAGTCTTGCGGAACTCAAGCGGGTCGGCCAATTGATGCTCAACAGTATCCAGTAGGCGTTGGTCCGGTTGCCCGGGTAAGGCGAGTTCTTCCGGTATGCGCCACAGATCGATAAATTGCCGGTTAGCGAAAAGGATCGAGCCGGCATCGTCGACGGCCAAAATGCCGTCTTGTGTGGATTCGAGCGTCGCCCGTAGTTTTTCCTCGCCTTTTTTTAGCGCTTCGTTGCTGCGCACGCGTTCGCTAACATCCTTGATAATACCGATAAAATGCGTCAGATCGCCTTGTTCGTCATGGACCGGCGCAATCCGCAACTCGTTCCAAAACATCGATCCGTCTTTGCGGTAATTGCGTAATATGCCTTCGACTTTTTCGCCCTTTGATAAAGCCGAGCGCACATGATCCAGTCCGGGTTGATGGCGGTCATTGCTGTTGAGGAATCGACAGTTTTTGCCCAATATTTCCTCGCGTGAGTAGCCTGTAATACACTCGAACGCCTTATTAGTGAAAATGAGAGGCATATCGTGTTGGTTGGCATCGGCGATTACGATACCGCTGGTGCTGGCTTCGACCGCACGTTCCAGTAGTTTTAGTTGTTGTATCGACTTTTTGACATGACTGATGTCGGTACGGATCGAGACGTATTGATAAGGTTTTCCGTTGCTGCCGAGAAAGGGAGTAATCGTGGACTCGACCCAATATAGACTGCCGTCCTTGCGCCGGTTGCAAATTTCACCCTGCCAGACCTTGCCGCCGGCGATGGTTTCCCATAAGCCTCGGTAAAATTCGGGCGGATGTTCGCCGGATTTGACAATGCGATGGTTTTGTCCGATCAACTCTTCGCGCCGGTAGCCGCTGATCTCGCAAAACCTGTCGTTGACGTAGGTGATATTGCCGGAGCGGTCGGCGATGCTGACGATCGCGTGATGATTGATTGCCAGATGTTCTTGCTCGCGTTCGTACAGAGTGGTTTCGAGCCGTAGACGTAATGCGCTGTTTTGTCGAGCCCTGCGCGCTCTTGCCGAAACAGCGGCGACCAAATGCCGTGGCTGTACGGGCTTCACTAGAAAGTCGTCGCCGCCCAGGCTGAGCGCAATCAATTGTTGGGTCATATCGGTTTCGCCGGATAGAAATAGAATCGGCAAATGCAGATACTCGTCGCGCTCGCGTATGATAGCGGCCAATTCCGGACCGCTGGCTTCGGGCATGTAAACATCGAGCACCGCGACATCGGGCGAAAAAATGTCCAGTATATTCAATATGTCGAGGGGTTGGGTCGAGGTTTTGACTTCCATCCCGGCCGCTTGCAATTCAGCCGCGTGCGCATTGACTATGAGCGGATCGTCATCCATCAATAACACTCGGTAAGGCTTGGATGGTTGGCGTCCGGTCAGCGTATCCAAAATATCGACGATGCGTTCGGAATTGACCGGTTTTACAAGATATCGGGAGGCGCCGGCGCGAAATGCGGCGAGACGCCCAGCGATATCGTCGCGTACCGAGACGATAATGACCGGTATTTCGGATTCTTTGCCAAGATTGAGATTGCTGATGGCTTCCGCGCCTGCAAGGTCCCCGTCGGGGAATATCAGATCCATGATCACTGCGGCCGGCGGCTCAGCGTTTGGTTCCAGGAACAGGGTTTGAAATTGCGAGGGTTCGGAGAATACGCGTGTACGAAAACCGTTTTGCTGTAAAACGTTTTGCAAATGTAGCGCTTGGCCTGCATCGTCTTCAATCAAGTCGATCAAAGGCGAGCGGTTGGCGCGTTTCGGTGTTGGCGGCGGAGAAAGAGTAGGGGCGTTGGTTTGCAACCCTATGCTGACGAGACGGCTTAACCTGTCGAGCGCTATGCCAACGGCTTGCCATTCTGTTTCGACCGGGGGGAGGCCGGATCTCAGTAAATCCGACAAGCGTATTTCCATGTCGCGCGCGGCATCCGAGAGCGACTGCATGCCGAATGTCCCGGTCGAGCCACTTAGGCCATGAATCAGCCGATGCAAGATTTCCGCTTCTTCGGGGCGCCATGCGGACGGGTCTATGTGCTGAAACTGCGAACGGATAGCGTCGATTCGCTCTGGTAATCGGTCGATGAATTCAGTTCGTAATTCTTGCAGGGCGTCTGAAAATTCGGATTGCATGGCTTGATTTTAGAGATACTTTTGAAAATGTTATACCCATCGTAGATCAAAATTCGGCGCCTGGGTGTCCGCTAAAGGACGCCGTGAATACGTCCATGTAGGCTCTATGCCAGCTCCATGCTGGCAAAGCCTTTATCGGACACCCAGGTGCCTCCTCAGGCACTGCCGAAATTTGAAATGCGAAAGGTATATAAAGCATCAGGGTGCGCATCACCCACTTGGGTCGGAATCTGTTGTCGAGTTAGGCGCCATGGAAAGGTGTGCGATGCGCACCCTACTGGGTTTTCGGCTTAAACGGCTATGCCGACTTCCAGGCCTTCGAACCAATCCAAAAAGCGATTAACGTTATCGCCTTTAAAAATACGCCCGTGTTGCGGCGCCATGATTTCGATATCGAGTTTGCGAACGCGCTCGATCCAGTCTCTTTTTGCTTGATTCGATGGCATCCAGCGTTGATGAAAGAAGCGCATGTGATCGATGTGGCTATCGAAATTGTCGACATAAATCGGCGCGCCGGACGCTTCGAGTGCCGCGCCGACATCGCCGGACATCAGGATTTTCGCTTCCGCGTCGTAAATATGAAAATTGGCCGATGAATGTAGGTAATGTGCTGGGATTATTTTCAGCTCGGTAGAATCTAGCTTGATCTTGCCGCCGTTATCGGGAATGCCGACATAGTCGATCGATTCGCAACCGAAGTGGCGGATGAAACCTTCCCAAAGCGATGAGGCATGGAGTTTCGCTTTCGGCAGGGCTTGGTCCCATAAACCCAGAGAGGAAATAATGTCGGGGTCTTGATGCGATGCGAATAAGTCGGTGATTTCCTCGACCGGCGCATGATGCAAGACGGCTGCCAGCATCGGTGCGAACAGTTCGATACCCCCGGGATCCATTAATAAACAACGGTTCGCCGTTCGGACAATATATTGATTGGTATCGATAATGTTGGCGGGTTTATTGGTATCCCGGCCAAACATGATCCAGCGGTGCGCTCCCTCGTATATTTGGGTCATCTTCATGGTTTGCTCGCCTTAATTTTACTTGATTACGTATAAGCTTCAGTCTAATTGAAGTCCGAAGAAGGTTTTGTGTCGCTATCGCGACGCTTATGTGTAGTCGGTTCGCGGACCGACAACCGCGATACTTTTCTTTGCTTGTCCAAAGAAAAGTATCCAAAAGAAAAGACACCCGGAGGCCGCTGCATCCTGCGCGCTGACGATTTTGCCGAGGGTTTTCGGAAGGGCTATCCTTAGCCCTCCGAAAACGAGCGGCATCCCTGCCGCTCCCCTAGCGGGCTGTTCTCGGCAAAATCGTCAGTGCTCGGCGCGGCCTAACGGGACCCAGGCGGGCACCCTTAGCCAAATCAAATAGGCTGAATGTTCTAAGTAATCAGGTAATTTTATGCGGTTATTCGGTAATGTTAATGACATTTAACGCGCTACGGCAGCGCTGTACGTTATTGTGAATGATTTGCGCGGCGCGATCGACGCTTTCGGCAACCGCCTGTAAGCTAAGTAGGTATTCCCCCGCTTGCGACGCTTCTATTCGGGAATTGGCGGCAATGACGCGCGCGGCTCGGGCCGGATGCATGACTTCTTGTAATTGATCGAGCAATTGCCCGACATGCCGCTTAAATTGTTTTCGGCACTCCAGCATTCTTTGTTCGACAGCTTCTGTCGAAGTTTGCAGTGAGGATTGATATTGCGCGCCTTCCGCCATTTTTGTCGCGGCTTGGAATTTGTCGAATGCGGTCGAGGTCCGATATTCATTGACGGTCAAACGGTAAAGCAATAAGGCGTGTTCGTTGATGGCATTGACCAATGTAATCGTTTCCTTGGCCAATTCGTTGATGAAATCGGTGATTGGCTGAAATCCTCTGGCTTTTTCTCCTGCTCGGAAGGCGATGGCCTTGGCGTTTGCGGCGGCCAGCGAGATTTCTTTCGCAACTTCCATCACTGCGCTCAACTCCGCGGCAATGGATGCAACGGCAACGAATTGGGATTTGGTTTGTTGAACTGTATCGGTCATGGCGCTTGAACTGATTGATGGTGTTGGGAATAAAAAGAAATCGGTTTTGTTTTACGATGGTCGCACACTCGTTGTTTTATACTCATCGTAGATCAAAATTCGGCACCGGGGGCCCGTCAAAGGACGCCGTGAATACATCCATGTAGGCTCTATGCCAGCATCCATGCTGGCAAAGCCTTTGCCGAGCACCCCGGCGCCTCCTTAGGCACTGCCGAAATTTGAAGTGCCAATTGAGGAAGCCTGGGTGTCACCTAACGCTAGGTGAGGGATCGGACACCCAGGCGCCGAATTTTGATCTACGACGGGTATAAATCGCATAATCAAGCACATAAGTTGCCTTGGTTTTTTTTCTTATGATACCAATCATAGACTGCTTTGACTCGATTGCCGCAAGCGTTAAATTCGATGGTGCTGCACAATTGCGTGACTAATTGAATGCCCCGGCCGAAAAAACTTTGGTTGTTCTCGAGATCGGAAAAGATGTTGTCAATATTGAATCCTTCACCGCTATCTTGGACGTCAACGATGAATTGGCCGCCGTTCGATTTAGGAATAGAGTCGATCGCTATTTCTATCGTGCCGGACGTGGCGTTGTTCAACCGTTCTTGGCGAAGCTCGTAGAAATGTAAAAAGTCTTCGGCCGTTTGTTTTTGCAGGGAATCCATTCGAAGTAGTCCATGGTCCAGCGCATTGGAAAATAACTCGCTGACAATAGTGAAGATCATTTCTCGTTGCCCCTGCAATCCCTGTAGGTCCGTCAATCCGTCGACAATAGCCGGAATCGGATTCATTAGGCGTAATCCTTCGATATCAAATTGCATCGCGATGGCCCATTGGCAATTGCGAAGCTCGGTAGGCGAATTTGTTGTTTGCCTGAGCCGATGGCGGAGCAGTCTGGCTATTTGATTCTCGATGAATTCGGGATCGAACGACAGGGCGTGAGTCTTTTGTTTATCGTTGTTTAGGCAGCGATCCAGTATCGCTTGCGAGCCGGCCGGTTCAACAATGAAGATTGCTTGCGCGATAGCCGGTGTTAATGTCGAAATAATTGGTTCGTCGGCGCTGCTATCGGAGCGATGAGGTAACAATGGGGCGGTGACGATCAGATCGAGGTTTTGTCCGTCAATGATTGTAATGGCTTCTTGATGATTGAGTGCGATATAGACTTGGTATCCGTGTTTGACCAAAACTTTTTGCAGGATTTCGGTAAAAGCTCGGTTCAGGGACGCTATGAGAATTCTTGCGGATGCGGAAACCGGAGCAAGTTGATTGTGTGTCATCGAAGAAGCGTCCAATTTAATGAGGCGTTATCGGTTTGATGCTAACGTAAACAATTTCTGGAAATTAGCGATTTCCAGGATTTTTTTGACTTCCGGGTTGGCATTCAGCAAACGGATAGCTGATGGGTCGTTATTCATCTTATCTCTCAATATCAACAGCATGCCTAATGCGGAGCTATCCATGTATTCGGTGTTCCTTAAATCCACAGTGATGGTTTTGACGCGATCTCGATCCCATTCGGTTGCTTTTCTAAAGTCTTGATGGACGCTGAAATCGAAGCGCCCTGAAATGCGGACGGTCAATTCTTTTTTTTCCGGATGATGAATGATTTCTAATGCCATTGTTTGCTTCCTATATGAGAGCATCGTTAAAATTGACTGACTGATTTAGGTTAAAATAACTCGATGTCGCCTTCATTCATCGAGCCTTGCATAACAGCCTTATGGGTTTTTGTGTGCCATTGTTGCTTCATATCGTTAAGTCGCTTAATGCCGTGATTGAGTTCATTAGCGATATTTTCTTGATCGCTCGACGTCAATATTTCAAAACCGATGCGCATTTCATCGATCAACGCCTGGAAATGCTGCGTATTGGCTTGCATGTATTCTATTAATTGCCTTGTCATGTCTTCAAATTGAAGGGCTCTGACCGCATGGTTGACATTATTTTCTATCTGTTGGGTTAGCTCTGAAACATCTTTGACTTTCCGATCGATTAAAGTATTGAGTTTGGCAATCTCAGTCATCATTTCATCGATATGGGCTTTTGAATGGATCGTTGTTGTCATGTCTTTCGATGCCATCGACTCGATCATACGCTTGGCTTGACCGATATTGGTTTTCGAATCGCTGACGACAGTTTTGATTTCCTCGCTGAATTTATCCGAGTTTTTAGATAGTTTACGCACTTCGTCGGCGACTACCGCGAAACCGCGTCCGGCTTCTCCAGCTCTTGCCGCCTCGATCGCGGCGTTCAGCGCCAATAGATTGGTTTGATCGGCGATACCCTGAACATCGGCCAATAATTTGCCGATGACTTCCATGTGCGATTCGACATCGTTGACGACATTGACCATTTCGATGCTTTGTTTGCTAACCGCGAGAATATGGTTGATAAAATCGGTCAGTACGATATCGGTTTCCTTGGCGAATTGCTTAAAACTCAGGGTGTCCGACTCTTGTTTATCGCTCGATTCGCCCAGGTTATTTATCAGCGATAGCATGGTTTCATTTTGCCGAGAGGCAAGTGTGTGCATGCCGTTGAAGCTGTCGGACATAGTCACGACCGCGTCCGATACGACCGATTTGACTTGTTGCAATTCTTCGTTAAAGGTATTGAGTTCTTGCGCGGCACAGGCTTGCAGATCGTTGATATAACGTTCGAGCAATCGATTAGCCTCGTTGTTATCCGTTTGTCGTGAATTCGATTCATCGGTTTTTGCCGAAGATTTAGCGGCATAGATCGTCCACAACCAGCCTAGTGATAGGATGGGTAGGAATATCCAATACAGAGTCGTTAAGGCAAATAGAGCCGGTGAAATTCCCGCGACGATGGCCAATACGATGGGTAAGGCGGGTTTTTTCAGCAAATTATCCATTGATTATCTCCTATTGGATTAAAGCCATAATTTGATCCGCGACTTGGTCGAGGGGCAGAACGACATCGGCGGCCCCAATTTTATAAGCTTCGCCGGGCATACCCCAAACGACGCTGCTGGCTTCGTCTTGTACGATGTTGAAAGCACCGGCCTCGTGCATGGCCTTCATGCCGGCCGCGCCATCGACCCCCATACCGGTCAGCATGACGCCGATGGCTTGATCGCCGACTTGTTGCGCAACTGAGTGAAACATTACGTCGACCGAGGGTTTGTGTCGGTTTACAGGCTCGGAGTCATCGAGTTGGCAGAAATAAGCCTTGTGATCCCGAGTTATCTTTAAATGTCTATCGCCCGGTGCAATATAGATATGTCCGGACTCAATTTTTAACCCGGTTTGGGCCAGCTTGACCGTCATCGCCGATATCTCGTCGACATGTCTGGCAAACGAGGCGCTAAACGCTGCAGGCAAATGCTGCGAAACGACAATGGGCGGGGTATTTGCAGGAAGAAGACCCGCTATTCGTTTGATTGCTTCGGTTCCGCCGGTGGATGCGCCGAGTGCAATGAGCGTTTTTTGTCGAGTGCTTTTACGGTTCTGATCGATAAGTTCGGGTTTTACCGGCATGCAATTGGGCGCATTATCCTGGATTCGCGCGCCGGCAGCCATGATGACTTTGCCGATCATTTCTTCGGTGTATTCTTTCAGGGTATGCGTCAGATCCAGTTTGGGTTTTGCGACAAAATCGACCGCGCCGAGATTCAATGCTTCAAGTGTGACTTCGGCGCCCTGTTCGGTCAAAGTGGAAATCATTACGACCGGCATGGGCCGAAGACGCATCAAGTTGCGCAAAAACGTCAAGCCATCCATGCGCGGCATTTCAATATCCAGCGTCAAGACATCGGGGGCGAGTTGCTTGATTTTTTCACGGGCTATGTAAGGATCCGCGGCGGTTCCAACCACTTCGATATTCGGCGAGCTGTTGAATATTTCGGTCAACAGCGCTCTGATCAAAGCCGAGTCGTCGATTATCAATAATCGTATTTTTTTCATGCCCTGTTTCCTAAAACAATTCGATTTCGCCTTCGACAGCGGCATTTTTAATTTGGCTTCGGTAGTTGTTTTCGCGTAATGCGATTGTATCGTTGTGAAGATTTTTGATTTTTTTCATGCGGACTTTCCCTGTTTTCGGATAAAAGTTGACTTTGCGCGGATAAATATCGCCGAGATCCTGGGCTAATAAGTTCAATGCTTCGGTATCGATATAATCGAGCACGAAACCGATGTTGCGCAATCCGACATCACTCAAGCTCGGGATGATTTTTCCGCCGCCGAAAACTTTGACTTCGAGGTTTTTACGTTTACCGCCGGAGGCTAGTATCGTATTGATCAGATGCTCCATCGCGTAGTTGCCATAACGTGTCGCGCTACCTAGCAGCGCATAACCGGCGTTTTTCGCTTGTTCGGTCGAGGTTTCCGGCAACATGAAATGATTCATTCCGCCGATACCGAGGACGCTATCCCGAATACAAGCAGCGATGCAGGAGCCGAGAACTGTGGTAATCATTTCATTCTCGTTGGTTACGTAATATTCGCCGGGAAGCAGTTTGGCCGCGATGATTTCGTTTTCACGGTCCCAATAACGATTGATAGCAGCGAAACCGGGCAGGGCGGGCGGTTTAATCTCGTTAGACATCGTCATCCGATCTTACGATAAATCGTGTTACCGATTAATTCGAATTGATCGGTAACTTGTTGCAATGATTCCGAATGCCCGATAAACAAACAGGAGCCGATAGTTAATAAGTTCGAGTATTTCGCGGCCAATGTTTTTTTGGTTTCACGGTCGAAATAAATAAAAACGTTACGGCAAAAAATAAAATCGAAAGGAGTTTTAATCGGCCAATCCTGCATCAGATTCAGTTGCTTGAAGGCAATCATTTGCCGCAGCTCCGGTTTGACTTTGACTTTGTTGATTTGCGAGCCGGTGCCTTTTTTGAACCAACGTTTCAGACGTTCTTCGGGGATACCGTTGACGCGGTTCAATTCATATACGCCGTTGGCCGCGAAATCCAAAACTTGGGTGTCGATATCTGTTGCCAGAATCTTGACGGTCCAGCCGATAGGCAAATTTTCCAGCAGCGTCATGGCTATCGAATACGCTTCCTCGCCGGTCGAACAACCTGCCGACCAGGCTCTAACTTGCCGAGAAGTTTGATTTTTTTCGATCAATTCCGGGATTACGGTTTTTTGCAAATAGTCGAAATGATGGTTTTCTCTGAAAAATGCGGTCAGATTAGTCGTGATTGAGTTGATGAAGTTCGTGAATTCCTGCGTCGAATCGTCCTCCAGTAGTCGGCAATATTCCTTGAAACTGTTTAGTCTCAGTGCTCTGATGCGCTTGGTAAGGCGTGAATAAAACATGTCGAACTTGTCGTCCGGAACTAAAATGCCGGAATGCTTGTTCGACAAAGCTCTTAAGCGATCAAAGTCCGCACGAGTGTATTCGAACTCTCGAAATTGTTGTAGTGAGGACGGCTCTTGTCGCGGCGGCACGCTCATTTTTAGAATAAACCGGATGCGGGGTGGTCGATTTCGAGCAGTTCGGCCAAGCCGAGTAAGCGAGCGCTATCGATGAATTTTTCCGATGGAAAGTCGAAAACCACGTGTTTTCCCGATTTGACGGCTTCCTGTTTTAACACGGTAAGTAATTGTAATGTTGCAGTATCGACAGTGGTAACCGCCGATGCATCGATTTCCAGTGTGTCACGGGATTCGAAGGCCTTGAGTAGAGACTCGTGTAATTCGTTGATGTGACGGATATTTAACACGGCGTCCAGCATTATCGGACCTTCGGCCATTGTTAAATCCCCCGCATCGGTCGTGGTTGTGTCATGGTTCATGGCTGGCTTTTCAATGTGGAGGCGTTTTTAAAAATATCGCTCATAACAAATGGCCGATTTGATCGAGTTCGTCCGGATTCAGGAGTTTATCGGCGTCGAGTAGCATGATCATGCCTTGCTTGGCGACATACATCCCGCGCATGTAACGAGTATCGATGTTAGTGCCTAGGTCGGGCGCTTTTTTGATGTCGTCATGACGAATATCCAATACGTCGGACACAGCATCGGCGACGACCCCCATGACCATTTGTCCGGAGGCCGTTGCGACGTTAATGACGATGACGACGGTCGTCGGCGAATAGTCCACAGCGGCGATATCGAAGCGTTCGCGCAAGTCGAGAATCGGCACGATGGCGCCGCGAAGGTTTAGTGCGCCTTTGATATAGCCGGGCGTTTTGGGGATTTTGCGTATCGGTTCCCACCCCCGGATCTCTTGGACTTTGAGTATTTCAACGCCATACATTTCACCGGCCAGTTCAAAAGTCAAGAACTGTTCGGAGTCGGATGTTTTTCTCTCGGTGATAGGATTGTTCGTCATAATTTTTTGAGCCTTTTTTCCTGGAAAAAGCATTTCTTGTGCGGGACGGGTATTTACCCCATCCCCAACGTTTCGGATTGTCCTTCAAATATTTCGGCTTGTTTTAGCCCCAGTCGAAACGTTTAGGACGGAGTTGCAAACCCCGTACTGCCAAGTGCTATTCAATACGCGTCGCGAAACTCAAATTGATCCGTCCTCGGAGTCTGTTTAAGGTTTAAAACTCTTCCCATTCATCGTCGTCTTGTACCGGTGTATTGAGTGTGGGCGCCGGTTTTGCTTGTTTTGAATGTTGTATCGACTGCGCTGATGTTGTTGTTTTTCCAGTTGCGGGTTTAGGCTTATCCGTAATCGTTTCAAAAGTCTGTTCAGATTTGTTTATGTTGTGCCCCAGCTTGAAAAAACTCAATAAATTTGCCATCTGAGTGGCTTGATCGGTCATCGACATGCTGGCGGCAGATGCCTGTTCGGCTAGTGCGGCATTTTGTTGTGTGATCTCGTCCATTTCGGAAACCGCTTGATTGACTTGCAGGATGCCTTGCGATTGTTCCATGCTGGCGGCGGCAATTTCCGAAACGATATCGCCGACTTTTTTGACACCTTGCACGATCTCTTGTAGTGCGGAGCCGGTTTCATTGACGAACTCGGTGCCGGTTCTTACTTTTTGCACACTATTTTGAATCAGCTCTTTGCTTTCTTTTGCAGCGACGGCACTTCTTTGCGCCAAGTTCCGCACTTCGGTGGCAACGACCGAAAAGCCGCGTCCTTGTTCGCCGGCTCTTGCCGCTTCGACTGAAGCGTTCAAGGCAAGCAGGTTGGTTTGAAAAGCGATTTCATCGATGACGCCGATGATTTCAGCGATTTTATTGCTGCTGTCGTTGATTTCGGCCATAGCCGAGACGGCAGAAGCGACTACGGTTCCGCCTTTTTCCGCGAGTTGCCGGGCATTTCCAGAAACCAGATTGGCTTGTTGCGCATTGTCGGCATTGTTTTTGACGGTGCCGGTTAGTTGTTCCATGCTCGATGCGGTTTCTTCGAGACTGGCCGCCTGGGTTTCTACCCGTTGCGATAGGTTGTTGTTGCCGCTCGCGATTTGTTGAGAGGTATTGCTGATAAAGTCGGCCGAACTTCTAATTTGTTCGAATATTTCGCTGAGTTTATCAAGCGTTTCGTTGATATCGTTTTTACATTGCGCATAGACGCCTTCATAGTCGTTCGTGATGCGTTGGGTTAAATCGCCGGACGACATACTTTGCATGACGCGTGCGACATCGCTAAACGCGCGTTCGATGACGTCGGTTAATTCATTGATACCCTCGCTCAAGGTTTCGAAGAAGCCTTCCTTGCCGTCCATGTTGACGCGGCCGCTAAGTTCGCCTGACTTGACCTGTTGGACGATTTCGGCGATTTCATGCTGAATGCTGACTTCGTCGCTACGGTCGATCCATTCGACGACCGTGCCAAGCCGTGTTTCGCCGGCGAATACCGGTGTTGCGATGACCACCATCGTGCGGCCGCCAATCATCAATTCGGCTTTGTAGGTTTGCGTCAATTTTGCCAGCAAGCCGCGTTGATGGGCCGGGTTTTTATGAAAGCTATCGATATTCGTGCCGATCAATGTGTCGGCATTGAAATCGGGCAGATCGCGTCGGAAGTCGTTTTCATTACGTTTGAATAGGAATTTCGCGGCATGATTCATATAGATAATGTTGCACTCCGCATCGGCCATCATGACATTGCCGGTCACTTGGTCCAGTGCCTGTTTGAGTCTCTCGGTGACGGCTCCGGCTTCGAGCGTCGCGGACAAGTCGGCATTCAGTTTGACTTGCATCGATTGCAGTGCCCGATTGAGGTCTCCGATTTGATCCAAGCGGTCGATATCGACCTTATTACGGAAGTAACCGCTCGCGGCATTATGGCAAAATACGATCGACTGCTCGATTGAGCCAAGTATCAAACGGAAGGTATGAATGCCTAATATCAAGCCCAACACGGACGATAGCGAATAGCCGGCAAGGGCGATAATGTTGCCGTCGATCATGGCTTGATAGCCGGCATGAAGTGACGGCAATAACAGCAGCAATAGGGCGAGGCCGGCTTTTTTAGACAATCCGCCTTGTTTGATCGCGGCCAGCTTAGCCGCAATTCCGGTCGGTCTGATGGTGGCTCGATCTGCGGCGATCTTCTGATAAAGCTCTTCCGCGTGATCGATTTGATCGCGAGAAGGTGCTTGGCGAACAGACAAATAGCCGGCAACCCGTTTATTTTCGAAATACGGCGTGACGTTGGCTTCGACCCAATAATAATCGCCAGTTTTGGTACGGTTTTTGATGAAGCCGATCCACGGCCGTCCGGCTTTGATCGTTTCCCATAAATCTTTGAATGCAGCGGGGGGCATGTCGGGATGACGAACGATATTATGGTTCGAGCCGACGAGTTCGTCACGGCTGAAACCGCTGATTTCGACGAAGGCGTCGTTTGCATAGATGATGCAGCCTTTCAAGTCGGTTTTGGTGACCAGGATCGTGCCCTGCTTCATCATGATTTCACGATCGGTGACAGGCATGTTCATTTTCATTGTAAGCTTTCCCCGTAAACTGTGGCATTCAATCGAAAGCGGTTAAGTTTCATCGTTATCCACGCCTTCTAATTTAAGTAATTTGTTGACATCCAGCAGCATCACCATGCGTTCGTTGAACGATGCTAGGCCGTTGATGAATTCGGTGCTGACTTTGGCGCCGAAATCGGGCGCGCTTTGAATTCTGGTTTTTTCAATGTCGATTACGTTTGAAACCGAATCGACGACCACTCCCATTACCCGGGGTTTACCGCCGATGAAGGCTTGCAGGACGACGACGACGGTCAACGGCGTATAGTGGGAGTGGCCTAGGTTGAAACGTTCGCGCAAATCGATGATCGGCACGATTGCGCCGCGCAGATTGACTACGCCTTTTTCATAAGCGGGGACATTTGGAATTCTGGATACCGGTTCCCAACTGCGGATTTCTTGTACCCGCAAAATATCGACGCCATATTCCTCGTCGCCGAGTGTAAAACTCAAATATTGCGCCATATCGGACGGCTTTTTGCTGTCCATCTGTTGTTGGGACTGATCGTCTGTGTTTGCCATTTTGGTATTCGTTCGGTCAATGGTTCGATAAACGGACGAGCCCTGGAATATCCAGGATCAAGGCAACCGAGCCGTCGCCGAGAATGGTTGCGCCCGATATGCCTTCGACTTGTCGGTAATTGGCCTCGAGCGATTTAACGACGACTTGTTGTTGCGTTAAAAGGTCGTCGACGAAAAGGCCGCAACGGATGCCTTGGCCTTCGACGACTACCAGCAAGCCTTCGGTTAATTTGGTCGCTTTCGCATTCGGAACCGAAAAAATTTCATGCATGCGGATAATAGGCAAATACTCCTGGCGTAGCCGGAAGGTTTCGCCTTTGCCTGCCACGCGATTGATCATGCGCTCGGTGACATTGATCGATTCGATAATAGAACCGAGCGGTATGATATAGGTTTCATCGCCGACCGCGACCGATTGGCCGTCCAGGATCGCCAGCGTCAACGGTAAATAGATCGCCATGGTCGAGCCTTTGCCCAACTGCGAAACGATATCGATATTGCCGCCGAGCGATTGAATATTACGTCTAACCACGTCCATGCCTACGCCGCGCCCAGATACGTCGGTTAATTGTTCGGCGGTCGAAAATCCGGGCATGAAGATGAGTTCGTAGGTCTGTTTATCGCTCAACACGGCATCGTCCTGTATCAGTCCCTTTTCCAGTGCTTTGGCCCGCAATTTGTCTTTATCCAGTCCGCGGCCGTCGTCACTGACTTCGATAACGATATTACCTCCTCGATGATAGGCTTCGAGTGTTACGGTGCCGGTTTCTTGTTTTCCTGCCGCAATGCGTTCATCCGGTGTTTCGATGCCGTGGTCTAGGCTATTTCGAACTAAATGTACCAAGGGGTCGCTAATGAGTTCGACAACGGTTTTATCGACTTCGGTATGTTCGCCGATTAGTTGTAGCTCAATTTTTTTGCCCAGTTTTGAGCTCAAATCATGAACCAGGCGAGGAAAGCGGCTGAACACGAAGCTGATCGGCAGCATTCTTATATTCATGACGCTTTCTTGCAGTTCGCGCGTATGCCGTTCGAGTTGTGCGAGGCCGTTTTTGAGTTGATCCAGTTTATTTAGGCTGAAATGTTCGCCGATTAAGCTCAGCATCGATTGGGTAATGACCAATTCGCCGACCATGTTAATCAGTGTGTCGATTTTGGCGGTATCGACACGGATCGAGGCGGAGCTTTTGCCGGCGCTTGGGGTTTTGTCGGCGTTTACTTTTTCGTTTTGACCAGATTCGCTGACAATGGGAGGGTTGGTTGCCGAAGAAGGAGGCGTTGTTTCAATTGCAGCGGATTGAGGTGGTTCGTCGAATGCCGGTGAGGAAGCCTGTGTCGTTTGTTCGATGTTTTGCACGGCAAGGTCGCAATGTTCCTCGACCCAATCGAAAATATCGTCGATTTCCGGGCGAGGGATGTTGCCATGCACGGTTATTTGCCAGGAAAGATGGCATTCCTCGGGGTCGAGTTCGTAAAGCCCGGGTACGCCGTGTAGGTCTACGGTAATATCGATGCCCCCCAGTTCGGCCAATTCACGAAACATTCTGACCGGGTCGTTGCCGGTTTTAAGCAAATCGGCATGAGGGCTAAAGGCAATACGCCATCCTGCATTATCGTTGTTGAGTTCGATAGGTTGCTTTGGTTGTACAGGGGGCGATGCAGTATTGTCGGCACCGTTTAATTCGGTGTCGAGCGCTTTTTTATGCTGCGTGACTTTTTCTTGATCTAAGGTTTTTTCGTCTTGAATCGCGGTTAGCATTTCACGGAGGCAATCGACCGACCCTAGCAACACATTGATAGCCGGTTGAGTAACTTTTCGGCGGCCGTCGCGCATTTCATCAAGCAGTGTTTCCATTGCATGCGTGAAGTCGGCTACTGCGGAAAACCCGAATGTTCCACTTCCGCCCTTGATGGAATGCGCGGCTCTGAAAATCGTATTGATGGTTTCGGCGTCGACATCGCCCATGTCTAGATTCAATAGGCCGGATTCCATGATATCGAGTCCTTCGAAGCTTTCTTCGAAGAAAATCTGGTGGAATTGCGCCATATCAATAGACATTGAGTGGTCCGTATCTGAAGGATGTTGTTAAAAATGATGTTGATTGAAACGGATGCGACAGTAGCAAAAGAAAACGTCAATAGCTGATATCTATTTGTTACGAATTTCGTCTCGTTAACTATGGCCAACGGTGTGTAGACGATTAGTAATCGGATCGAGGCCGCTTAACCAAGCACTTTTTGGATCGTTTTCAGTAATTGATCCGGATTGAATGGTTTGACGATCCATCCGGTTGCTCCCGCTTCCTTGCCTTGTTGTTTTTTGTCGGTGCCAGATTCGGTTGTTAACATAAGCATAGGCACGAATTTGTAATCGGGCAAGGCTCTCAAGTCTTTGATCAAGGTGATGCCGTCTTTATTCGGCATGTTGACATCGGTTACGACACAGTCGAATTTTTTGCTTTTTGCCTTATTTAACGCATCCACGCCATCGACGGCTTCGACAACGTCGTAGCCGGCCCCTTTTAATGTAAACGAGACCATTTGTCTCATCGATGCGGAATCGTCGACTGCAAGAATACTCGCCATGATGTTCTCCTAAAGTGTAGTAGTCGGATTTGATTGGGCTAAGGAAAAATAGTGATCCCTAGTCTTTAAGAATTATAGCTTTCGCACTTCAAATTTCGGTAGTGCCTCAGGAGGCACCGGGGTGCCTGGAAAAGCTCAACGGCGGCTGTCCCTGCCGCCGACGCCTGCCGGTCGAGCAACCGCACCCGCTTCGGCTCGCATACTGTCAAAGTAACGTTCATGAAGGCCTGGCCATCGCCCCGGCAAATGAAAGTTCTCTGGTGGCGGAGGGTGCGGTCCTCGTCCGACAGGACGCCGTGAACCCAGCACCTAAATTATCCAAGGTAGTTAACCATAGGCAATGCGCTATGGAATTTAGGTGCTGGGTGAATACATCCATGTAGGCTCGGCGGCGGGTCGAACGCCAAGGATGGCGTGAATGCAGATTTTGCATGGAGCAAAAATCTGCCCTGCCGCCGACGCCTGTCGATAGAGCAACCGCACCCGCTTCGGTTCGCATACTTTCACAGTAATGGACGAATAATAACTAAAAACGAGTTCGTTTATTTCAATATGATGCCTACAGGGCCTTGTTGGGTGTGAGGTAGGTAAGGCAGCGCTCGAGTTTTATACCTATTACCCATTCCTATTAGATAAAGTTTTTCGGCATTTTAGCGCTTTTTGTTTGGGAAGCGATTGCCATATCATCGATTTTTTGGGTTATTATCAAAAAATGCGATTCCTGTCTCGTTTTTTGCAATGAGATTGATAAGGCGTTTAGGATTTGCTCGTAAATAACCTCCCTATTTTACGGAGGGTTCGGGGTTGCTCGTTTGGTAGGTGTCGGCGGCAGGGAAAGCCGCCGCCAAGCCTACAAGGACGTATTCACGGTGTCCTGCCAAACGAGTTACCGAACCCTCAACAAAGCGCATAGTTCCAGGACGTTATTTATCACGAAATCCTTAGTTATTAAAATAGCTCAATGTCGTCGTTTTCGCCGGCGTTTTTGATGAGCGTATCGGTGTTTTCGTAGATCACGGCTCTATTTCTTCCGTTTTCCTTAGCGTAATACAGTGCTTTGTCGGCGCGATCGAGTAGCGTTGTCGGCATACACATGCTGTCGATATGCGTAATGCCGATGCTGACTGTAATGCGTCCTACCGTCGGAAAGTTATGGTTGGCGACCGTTTCGCGAAATCGGTTAAACGTGTGCTCGGCACCTTCCATATCGGTGAGGTTGAGAATGACGACGAATTCTTCGCCGCCGAAGCGAAATAAAAAATCGTTATAGCGAAAGCATTTTTCCATCAGCTGGCTGAAAATCAAGAGGACTTCGTCGCCGTATAGATGGCCGAAATCATCGTTGACTCGCTTGAAGTGATCGATGTCGAGTAAGGCAATCCAGGAGCTTTTTTGATGGTTTGGATCGGTGACCGGGTATTTCAAATAATGTTCGCAAACTTGCAATAGACGAGTATCGAACGATTGGCGGTTAGGCAACTTGGTCAATACGTCGCGTTCCTTGCTGTCGTGTAATATAACTTGGTTTCTAAATATCGAAAGGAGTTGACGGAATAATTCTATCGTTTGTCGGTCGAAAAGGCCGTCTAAAGCAATCGCGCGATCGGGGCCTTTCGTCTCTTTGAGCGAGAGATAGACTTGGCGATAACGCCCGTTGGCATCGGACATTTTCGGGATGACGCGTAATTCGTTGTCGAGGATGTTGATTAAGTCGTTATGATCGTTGCTTTCGTCACGAGTAAAATCCAATGGGAAGCGTCTCACCAATTGTTCGCAAGGTGCTATGGCTTCGCCGGTTTTTTTTCGGCTCCGGTTGTAAATCTCATAAGCCGCAGCTTTTTTCACCCCGGGTATTTCAAGCAGAATGTCCAGAAATTGGTGTGTCAGCGCCTGATAATCGGGCTGCTCGGTTAGCGAAGCAGCCCAGGTAAATACTTGTTCTACGGAAAGGTTGATAGTCATCAAGCGCTTATTATGGCATTAAAATATAACTTTTTCGGATTTTAATGTGGCATAAATATCATCGATCGAGTCGGCCTCGCTATCGAATTCAATATCCGCAGCTTCGTAATTCAAACCGATGCATAGAGCGATCAAGCCGGCATTATTAATAAGTTGAGCAAATTCGTCCGGTTCGCTGAACAGCGTTTCGACGACCGTTGCGGCATGACCATTGTCGAATAGCTTCCTTTCCAACAAATAAGCTGTTTCATGTGCCTTGTGGCCTTTCAATAAAATGACTGTGGCTTTTTGTCCGAATCGTGCAGCGCGGTCTTCCGGTGAAACCGGTTGCAGATTGAATTCATCGGCATTGTCGGTGATCATGCCTGCGCCGACCGTTACATTGCTTAGTCGGTCGATGACGATGAACGAGCCGGTGCCTTTGCTGCGTTTGTATGGGTCGAAGACGACCGGTGCGTTCAGGTTGACCGTGCATAGGCCGATTTCATTGAGGTTGAGCTCGCTTGCATCGTGATGTTCCAGCGTGTTGACGTCGACTCGGTGATGAATCATGGATATCGATCCCGAAGCGGTTCGCGTCGCGAGCTTGATAATGTATTGTCGGCCCGGTGTCAGAGCTTTTTCAGTCATCCAGACGATCATCGCTTTAAATTTGTCGGCGACGGTCGGTGATGCCGTTTGTTTGCTGATGATCATGTCGCCACGGCTGATGTCTATTTCATCCTCGAGCGTCAAGGTAACGGCCATCGGCGGGAAGACTTGTTCCAGTTCACCGTCGTAAGTCACGATGGATTTAATTTTGCTGGATTTTCCGGAGGGAAGAGCAGTAATACGATCGCCTTTGTGAAAAACGCCTGATGAAACAGTGCCGCAGAAACCGCGGAAATCTAAATTGGGTCGATTGACGTATTGCACCGGAAAACGGGCGTCGCTGAAATTGCGATCGGAGGCAATTTCGATCGTGTTCAAGGTTTCCATCATTGGCTTGCCGGTATACCAAGGCATGCTTTCGCTGGGGTTGACGACATTGTCTCCGTTCAGCGCCGAAATTGGGATGAAGCGAATATCGTGCAGATCCAGGGCTTTGACGAAATTCAGATAATCTTCTTTAATTTGATTGAATTTCTCTTCGCTGAATTCGATCAAGTCCATTTTGTTGATAGCGACGATAATCCGTTTGATGCCGAGTAACGAAACGATGAAACTGTGACGTTTGGTTTGTGTTTGCACGCCATAGCGGGCATCGATCAAAATAATCGCCAAATCGCAGGTCGATGCGCCGGTCGCCATGTTGCGCGTGTATTGCTCATGCCCCGGTGTGTCGGCGATAATGAATTTGCGCGTCGAGGTGGAGAAATAACGGTATGCGACATCGATCGTGATGCCTTGTTCGCGTTCGGCCTGCAAGCCGTCGACCAGCAAAGCTAAATCGATCTGTCCGGCGCCGGTAGTACCGGATTTGACGCTGTCCGCTTTTACTGCGGCCAGCTGATCTTCGTAGATCATTTTTGAGTCGTGCAACAAGCGGCCGATCAGCGTGCTTTTGCCGTCATCGACATTGCCGCAGGTTAAAAAACGCAATAACTCCTTGCGTTCATGTTGGGCCAAATAGGCGTTGATATCGGTGCTGATGAGTTCTGATTGGTGGGACATGGGTTAGGTTCAAGGTTCAAGGTTCAAGGAATAAGGTTTGGGATGCGTGAGCTAAGCTGAGCGGGCTTTGATTAGGCCGGATATCATCATCGATATTTCTTGGGCTTCTTCTAGCCAACTTGATCCAGTTTGTTTGTGGATACAGCCGATTTCCATGCCAATATAAATTTGGGTGCGCAATTCGCCTGCTGAGCCTTTTGCATAATATACTTTGCACGGCCACATTTGCGGTTTTCTGACGCGCTCTTTTGTCCGGTAGCGGCGTTGCGAAAACAGTTACATAGCTTGCTATGCGCCTGTTTTCGCGCCTTGCTACCGAACAAAATAGCATTGCCATAAAATCCGCAAACATGCCCGCGCGAAGTATAAAAGAACTTTATAGCATCTTTATTGGTGTTTCGTTCATAACCTTCGGCTATGTTGCAGGGTATGGATAACGCGCTACGGGTTATTTGGTCTTTAAAACCGAGGTCTGTGCATTCTTTGAGGTGCCGATAAACATTAACACACAACCTACACGCGCGTTTCCATACAACTAAATCTTCAAAGCTCATGGGTTTTAAGGGCAAGAGATAAGGTTGAGGATTCTTTCCCTTTCATCTTTCGTCTTTCTCCTTGCCTCTCAGAAATACCCCTCGCGCTTTTTTTGTTCCATCGAGCCGGCCTGGTCGAAGTCTATCAGCCGTCCTTGACGTTCGGAACTGGTCGTCAACAACATTTCCTGAATGATTTCGGGTAGCGTTGTGGCAGTCGATTCGACCGCGCCGGTTAAAGGATAGCAACCCAAAGTTCTAAACCGAACCATTTTCATTTCGACTTTGTCTTCAGGGCCTATCGGCATGCGGTTGTCATCGACCATGATCAGCATGCCGTCTTTGTTGACGACAGGGCGTTCCTTGGCGAAATAGAGCGGTACGATCGGGATGTTCTCGAGATGAATGTATTGCCAAATATCGAGTTCGGTCCAGTTCGACAACGGAAAGACGCGGATGCTTTCGCCTTTGTCGATTCTGCCGTTATAGATGTTCCAAAGTTCGGGTCTTTGATTTTTCGGATCCCAACTATGGTTTTTATCGCGGAACGAGTAGACGCGTTCCTTGGCGCGGGATTTTTCTTCGTCGCGACGAGCGCCGCCGAATGCCGCGTCAAACTTGTATTTATTGAGTCCTTGTTTGAGCGAATCGGTTTTCATTACTTCGGTGTGCTTCTTGCTGCCGTGTGTAAAAGGTCCGACGCCTTGTTCGACGCCATCCTGATTGATGTGAACCAGTAACTCCAAGCCTAAATCTTTCGCTAATTTGTCGCGAAACTCGATCATTTCTCGGAATTTCCAGGTCGTGTCGATATGCATCAATGGAAAAGGCGGTTTGCCGGGATAAAAGGCTTTTAACGCCAATTGCAGCATGACGGCCGAATCCTTGCCGATCGAATACAGCATGACAGGTCGTTCGAATTCGGCCGCGACTTCACGGATGATGTGAATACTTTCAGCTTCGAGCTGCTTGAGGTGGGTAAGTTTATAGTCAGTCATCAATGATCCGTTATATTAAATTCCACGGATTGTCCGTGAAGAGTCAATGCGAAAATAATTTACATTTTATGTTGAAAGCGGGCAATTTGCCATACTAGTTATGAATTTAGAAAAATGCCGATGGGTTGTTTCTATTCCTTAAGAATCAAAAATTGACTCACCATTTATTTTTTGACGGTTTTTCGGTCAAAAAGTAGTAGTTATTTATTCGCTCTATGATCGATGATTTCATCTACAACCGATGGGTCTGCCAGCGTAGAGGTATCGCCTAGGCTGTCGATTTCGTTCGAGGCGACTTTTCTTAAAATACGCCGCATGATTTTTCCTGAGCGCGTTTTCGGTAGGCCCGGTGCCCACTGAATGATATCGGGGTGGGCGATGGCTCCGATTTCTTTTCTGACCATATCGACCAATTCCTGCCTGAGAGTTTCGCTCGGTTCGACTCCGGCGTTCAGCGTAACATAAGCATAAATACCCTGGCCCTTGATAGGATGCGGGTAGCCCACCACGGCGGCTTCGGCGACGTCTTCATGCAAGACCAGCGCACTTTCGACTTCTGCGGTTCCCATGCGATGGCCCGAAACATTAATTACGTCATCGACACGGCCGGTGATCCAGTAATAACCGTCCCTGTCGCGGCGAGCGCCGTCGCCGGCAAAATAATAGCCCGGAAAATTTTTAAAATAGGTGTCGATAAAACGGTTGTGATCGCCGTAAATACTTCTGGCCTGGCCCGGCCACGGGCGGCTCAATACCAGAATGCCTTCCGCTTCGCCTTCGAGTACATTACCGGCATTGTCGAGAATTTCCGGTTTAACGCCGAAGAACGGCAGTGTCGCCGAGCCCGGTTTCAATGCTATGGCGCCGGGCAGCGGCGTGATTAAAATGCCCCCGGTTTCGGTTTGCCACCAGGTATCCATGATAGGACAGCGTTCGTTGCCGACGATGTGATAATACCATTCCCACGCTTCGGGATTGATCGGTTCGCCGACCGTGCCGAGGATTCTTAAACTACTGCGGTCGGTGCGATTGACGAAGTCGTTGCCTTGCGCCATCAAGGCGCGAATCGCAGTCGGTGCGGTATAGAAAATATTGACTTGGTGTTTATCGACGATGCGCCAAAATCGGTCGGGTTCGGGGTAGGTCGGAATACCTTCGAACATCAAAGTCGTCGCGCCGTTGCAGAGCGGTCCGTAAATGATATAAGAATGGCCGGTGACCCAGCCGATATCGGCGGTGCACCAATAAATATCGCCGTCGTGATAATCGAATACATATTTATGTGTCATCGCGGCGAATAATAAATATCCGCCCGTGGTGTGCAGTAGGCCCTTCGGTTTACCGGTAGAACCCGATGTGTAAAGAATGAATAACGGGTCTTCGGCAGATAGGGTTTCGGGCGGGCAGTTGTCCGATGCGTTTTTCATCGCTTCGTGATACCAAATATCGCGTTTCGGTGTCCACGGAATATCATTTCCGGTGTTTTTGATGACGATGACAGTTTTGACATTCGGACAATGCGATACCGCCTGGTCGACACTGGTTTTGAGCGGTATCTTTTTGCCGCCGCGAAGCCCTTCATCGGCGCAGATAACAGTGTGGCAGTCGGCGTCTTGTATGCGGTCGCGTAAAGATTCGGCGGAAAAACCGCCGAATACGATCGAGTGGACTGCGCCGATTCGGGCACAGGCCAGGGTGACGACAGCGGCTTCAACGATCATCGGCAGGTAAATACAGACCCGGTCGCCTTTTTTGACGCCTTGGCTTTTTAGAACATTGGCGAATTTGCAAACTTCTCGATGTAATTCGCGGTAGCTGATTTTTTTGTCTTGAGCGGGATCGTCGCTTTCCCAGATAATCGCAGTTTGGTCGCCTCGTGTGGCTAAATGCCGGTCTAAGCAATTGTAGCTGACATTGAGTTCGCCGCCTTCGAACCAGCGGATGTAGCCTTTCGAATAGTCGTAATCCATGACGTTATCCCAAGGCTTGAACCAGTCGAGAAATTGTTCGGCTTGTTCGGCCCAAAAGGATTCCGGTTCATCGATCGATTGTCTATAAAGTGTTTCATAGCGTTCCGGTGTAATGTGAGCTCGGGCTGACAGTTCGGGATCGACAGGATAGGTTTTCACTTCAGTCATGATGAGTCCTTATGTTCTTTAGACGTACAAGAGGCGTCAAGGTCGGCAGCGGGGCAAATAGCGGTCATCGTTGATAAATGCCCGGGTTGCCAATGGCTGATGGCCCAGTCCAATATTTCGGATAAAGACGCATCGGCCAGTTCTTGCGGCGGCGCTTGCTTTAGTAATTCCAGTAAACTAAATATAACACGCGACGGATGGTCGGTAGCAACAGGCCGAGCAAACGATTGCTTGCTGAGTTTGATGCCGTTCGAGTCGGTAATTAACGGAACATGCATATAGCTCGGTTGCTTAAAGTCCAGCTTTTGTTGCAGATAGGCCTGTTTGATCGTCGAGTCCAGTAGGTCGACACCGCGAACGATATCGGTAACGCCTTGTAGATGATCGTCGATGACGACCGTGAATTGATAGGAGAAGATCGCATCTTTTCTTCTTAAGATAAAGTCGCCGTGTTGGGTGGCGAGATTTTGGGACTGCGTGCCCTGCAAGCGATCGTTGAATGTCGAATGGATAGCCTCGACCCTAATGCGAACGGCATGAGGCGATTTTTCCGGAAAAGTTCGGTGTCGGCACAATCCGGGATAAATTGCGGAATGTTTTATCTCTGCGAGCGATTTACGGCTGCAGAGGCACGGATAAAGTAATTCTTGGTCTTTTAATAGATCGAGGTAGTAGCGGTAGTGTTCAAGATGGCGGCTTTGGTAATAAACATCGCCGTCCCAGGTTAAACCAAACCTTTCTAATGTCTTGAGTATCGAGTCGGCGGCGCCTGCGACATTGCGTGGCGTATCGATGTCGTCGATTCTAACCAGCCATTGTCCTTCTTGATTTCGAGCATCGAGAAAGCTTGCCAAGGCTGCATAAAGAGAGCCAAGATGAAGAGGGCCGGAAGGCGAGGGTGCGAACCGGCCGATATAGCGGGTGAGAACGGGTGAAGCCGGGGTTATCCCATTTGCTTTTCCCGAATTTCGTCGAGTGTTTTACAGTCGATGCACATCGTTGCGGTGGGGCGGGCCTCCAGTCGGCGTATACCGATTTCAATGCCGCAAGACTCGCAAAAACCGTAATCGCCCGATTCAATATCCTTTAACGCCTGATCGATTTTTCTAATCAGCTTGCGTTCGCGGTCGCGGGTCCTCAATTCCAGGCTAAACTCAGACTCTTGCGTCGCTCTATCGTTAGGATCGGGAAAATTCGCGGCATCGTCTTGCATATGATGCACAGTTCGATCCACTTCCTCCATTAAATTGGCTTTCCATTTATTGAGAATGCTTTCGAAATGACGAAGCTGGGCTTCGTTCATATACTCTTCGTCCGCTTTTTCTTGATAAGGTTTAAAACTGAAAGGTGAGGAATCAGTTTTATTGCTATCGCTCATCCGTTAACTCCCGGGAAGATTCAATTAAAAAACTGCGCATTTTTATCAGAACGGGAAGCGCATAGCAAGAATTATTGATATTATTTGTCAGTTTGTAATAAACCAAGAAAAAATGAATAAACAACCGGCGGATAGAACCGAAACAATTAGCGCTTTTTATGTCATGGCAATTTTAGAGCGCGCCAAGGAATTAGAACGGCAGGGCAGAGATGTCATTCATATGGAGATTGGCGAGCCTGATTTTTTGACGCCGCGAACTATTACCGATGCATCGATTGCTTATCTTGAGGCGGGGAATGTCAAATACACGCCTGCCGCCGGACTTTCAGAGCTTCGGGCAAGCATTGCAAAATTCTATCGCGATCGCTACGGCGTGACTGTCGATGACGAGCGAATTTCTATTACGCCGGGGGCGTCGGGCGCCTTTTTGCTGGCCTTGGGCGCGAGTCTCAATGCCGGCGAAAAAGTGCTGATGTCCGATCCTTGTTATCCGTGCAATAGCAATTTCGTTAAGTTTTTGGGGGGGCGAGCGCAAACGATTCCGGTCGATGCGTGCAGCGATTTTCAATTGAATTCGGCGTTGATCGAAAAACATTGGTCGAGCGACTGCAAAGGCGCGGTTATTGCATCGCCGTCGAATCCGACCGGTACAGTGATTGCTCCGGATGTTTTGCGGCAAGCGATCGAGACGGTCCATGAGCGTAACGGCGTGTTTTATTCCGATGAAATTTATCACGGTCTGGTTTACGACGGAAACGATGCTGTTAGCGCATTAGAGTACAGTCCCGATGTTTTTGTGATTAACAGTTTTTCAAAATATTTCGGCATGACCGGTTGGCGGGTCGGTTGGTTGATCGTGCCTGAAGCGTATGCTGAGGTAGTCGAAAAGCTTGCGCAAAATATTTTTATCGCGACGGCCAGTCATTCGCAATATGCGGCATTGGCGGCATTTGATACCGCGACTTTGGATGAATTGGAAAAGCGCCGATTAGAGTTTCAAAAAAGGAGAGATTTCCTCTACGGTCAGTTGCACGATTTGGGATTTATACTCCCGGCCAAGCCGGACGGCGCATTTTATATATATGCCGATTGTTCGCGTTTTACCGACGACAGTTACCGTTTCGCGTTGGATTTGCTCGAAGCCGAAGGTGTTGCTGTGACGCCAGGCAAGGATTTTGGTGTTAACCAAGCAGAGCGTTTCATACGCTTTGCTTATACTACGTCGATTGAAAGAATGGGCGAAGCGATGGCGCGTTTGGCGCGTTTTATTGGGGAAAAGTGAAAGGTTTAAGGTTTAAGGTTTAAGGTTTAAGGTTCAAGGGGAAAGAGGAAAGAGGAAAGAGGGTGCGCCATGGGCATGGCGCCAACTCAAGGAAAAAACGCGTCATTCCGCCATGGACTGACGGAATCCTTTAGCCGTAGGATGGGTAGCAGCGAAGCGGAAACCCATCGCTTTGTTTGAGCGCAGGTACGGTTGCGGTAACGCCGACATCAACCAACCCTGCGATTTGTCACAATGGCGCTCATGACTTTCCTGCCAATAGCGATTTAGCTGCGGCGGAGAGCGATGTTTAGGATTCGGTCATAAGTACTTCCCTATTTTTAATGCACGGTAAGCAGGTTCGGTTGCTCGATTGACAGGTGTCGGCGGCAGAGAAAGCCGCCGTCAAGCCTACACGGACGTATTCACGGCGTCCTATCAAGCGAGTTACCGAACCCGCTACAAAACTCATAGTTCCAGGAAGTTATTTTTCACGAAATCCTTACTCCCTTTTGATCGAAAAACCGCCGAAGAATAAAAGGTATGGGATGTGTCTATCAAGGACCGCCGTAAACCCATCCATGGGGGCTTGACGGCAGCAGTCCCTGCTGCCGACATCCTCGCTAGCCACACCCCATACCTTCATAAGGGTAACCATTTTTTGAGTATAAAGGGAGTAGCTTGATGCGTATAGGTTTATAACCCCGTCCGAAACGTTTCACCCTAGCCGACGCAAGTCGAAACATTGGAGACGGGTTAAATAACCCGTCTCGCAGAAGTGCTTTTTTGGGTCAAAGCTTTTTAACTTTCTCCAGCACCGCTTGTGCATGGCCTTCGGGGTTGACTCCGTATTCGACATCGGCCAAATTGCCTTGCTTATCGATAATAAACGTCGATCTGAAAATCGCCATGCTCTTGACGCCGTTTTTTTCTCTCTCGCGCCAGACGCCGTAACTTTCGCAGAGTTCTCCGCTGGTGTCGGCCAGTAAATCGACCTTGAGACCGAATTTATCTATAAACGCTCGATGGCTTTCGCAGTTATCCTTGCTGACGCCGATGACGACCGTATCGTATTCGGCGAATTCCGATGCCTTTTGAGTGAATTCATTGGCTTCTATCGTACAGCCGGGTGTATCGTCCTTTGGATAAAAATAAAGGACCACGTTCTTTTTGCCGAGATAATCGGACAGACTGACAGGTTGATCGTACTGATTAATCGATTGAAAATTCGGTGCTTTTTGCTGTGCTTCTAACATGAGATACCCCTGAATTTAAATTTGGTGGAATATACTTCGCGTATTGTAAGCAATACGTTTCGCGCCCAACTAGGATGCGCAGTGGCATCCTACGACTGATGATACTCGATAATCCGGTCGACTTCGCTTTTCGAACCAAGAATCAACGGAACGCGTTGATGTAGGCCCTTCGGTTGAACGTCGAGCATGCGCTCACGTCCGGTTGAACAGGCGCCGCCGGCTTGTTCGACGATAAAGGCGACCGGATTGGCTTCATACATCAAGCGCAATCTACCTGGCTTAGCAGGATCGCGCAAATCATAGGGATATAAAAATACGCCGCCGCGAGTTAAAATCCGGAAAACTTCGGCCACCAAGGATGCCACCCAGCGCATGTTGAAGCTTTTGCCGCGCGGGCCATTTTCGCCCGCCACGCATTCGTCTATATAACGTTTGACCGGCGCTTCCCAAAAGTGTTGGTTCGACATATTGATTGCGAATTCGGAGGTTTCGCTTGGAATGGTCATGTTTGGGTGTGTGAGGATAAACTCGCCGATGTCCTGGTCCAGCGTAAAGCCGTTGACGCCGTGACCGGTTGTTAAGATCATCATCGTTGACGGGCCGTATAAAACGAATCCGGCGCAGACTTGTTCGCTGCCTTTTTGTAAAAAATCGTCGAGTTGCGGCTCGTCGGTTCCGTTATAGCGCAAAATGGAAAAAATGGTTCCGACAGTCAAGTTGACGTCGATGTTGGAGGAGCCGTCCAGCGGATCGAATATCGCTAGGTATTTACCACGCGGATAATGATCGGGAATTCGGATGATGTCGTCGACTTCCTCGGAAGCCATACCCGATAGGTGTCCCGTCCAAATAAGCGAATCCACCATGATGTCGTTAGTGATGATGTCCAGTTTTTTCTGTACCTCGCCCTGTACGTTTTCCGAATCTGCGCTGCCCAGAACGCCGATTAAGTCTCCTCGATTAACTAGGTGCGATATCTGTTTGCAAGCTTTGACGATGTCGTTCAGTAATAATGTAAACGTTCCTGATACGCCAGGGAATTCGCGTTGTTGCTCGATGATGAATCGGGTTAGGGTAACATTTTTGGTCATGTTCTTTTGGTCTCCATTTGAGTAGGGTTATACCCATCGTAAATCAAAATTCGGCACCGGGGTGCCCGTCAACGGACGCCGTGAACCCAGCACCTAAATTCCATAGGCCTTTGGCAATAATTCAAAATCATGGCTTATTTAGGTGCTGGATGAATTATCCAAGGCAGTTAACCATAGACAATGCGCTATGGAATTTAGGTGCTGGGTGAATACATCCATGCTCTATGCCTGCTCCCTGCTGGTAAAGCCTTTACCGAGCACTTCGGCGCCTCCTTAGGCACTGCCGAAATTTGAAGTGCGAAAGGTATAAAACTCGTAAGCTACTGTCTGCCGCGTAATGTATTGTAGACTTTGAAAGACAGTATCGATAAAGCCAATAAAAATGTTATTGAATTAGCGAAGATAATAGCCTTGTCTGAAATCGACAACCCATAGATAAGCCAAAGTAAAACGCCGGTTGTAAAGAGGCTATACATGCTTAATGATAGCGATTCGGTATTGCGCGTTTTGAGCGTCAATAGTGCCTGAGGTAAAAAAGACAGGGTAGTGAGTGTCGCGGCAATATAACCGATGACTTCAGTTGTTATTTGCATGAATTTTATAGGATTTGCCGGTTAGCGGGTCGGCGTTAAAAACGTAATTATTCAGCCCCCAATCATTTTAGGACAATAAGCCTGGGAGCGCGGGCGTCCCGCCCTCGCTGAATGCGGCCAGGATGGCCGCATTACCAGGAAAATGTTCAAGGAGTATGAATAATTACTTAAAAACAGTTTATTATCGACATTATAGGTTTTTCGGTTCAGGTTCGAAACAACTTCTCGCGAAGTATGCTAATCCAAGGCTTCGAGCCAGGCGGTTTGGTATGGATACAAAACCAGTTCGGCGGTATTTTTATGGATTGCGGTACGTTCGATCAAATCCCGCCACAATCCTGACCCTTCGGGGCGGGGATGATTCGGCAAAGACATGGTTTGTCGTTGCGGTGTAATGTTGCTTACCACCAGGATACGTTGTCGATGATCCGGGCTAGTACGCCAAAATGAAAACAATGCCGGGCTATTGCTTAGCGTTTCCTGAGCCGCGTCCGGATGAAAGGCGGCTTGCCTTCTTCGGATACCAAGTAACCGTTTGAATTCATGGAATATAATCGCATTCGGGCTATGAGGGTTGTTCAACAAGTCCATCAATTCGCTATATTCCCATTTATGCCGGTTGATCGATCGCGTTTTGCCCGATTGCTCGACGCCATGATAATCATTAGCGGTTGCAATCAGGCTATTAATGTAAATGGCCGGAATCCCCTGCAACGATATCATGATGGTATGAACGCAAATAAATCGTTGAATCTGCCATTGATCCAGGCCTAAAGACGTACCTTTAAGGGCGTCGAACAACGCGATATTGATTTCGTAAGGTGCGGGGCGCCCATCCAAACCGGTGCGCGTGCTGACATAGCCGCCGTATTCGTGCATCGCATCGACCAAAACCTTGACTTCCTGCTCAGGCAATATGCCTTCCGCCGGACGTAGGCCAATGCCATCGTGAGATGCGATAAAATTTAAATAGGTGCAATTTTTTTGTGGGCGCGGCATATCCTTGGCCCAACGGGTTAAGTAATGCGAGTTGCCCTGGTACAGAGCATGCAATAATAGCGGTGGTAGCGTGAATTGATAGACCATGTGTGCTTCGTCGCTATTGCCGAAATAGCTTAGATTCTCGCCGTTCGGTACATTGGTTTCGGTGATCAATACCGTGCCGGGTGCAATTAGATCGACAATGTCGCGTATTAACTTGACGATTTCGTGCGTTTCGCGCAAGTTGATACAGCGGGTTTCCAATTTTTTCCATAGAAACGCGACCGCATCCAGACGAATGAATCGGGAGCCTTTTTGGATATACAACAGCAAGATGTCGATGAATTCGAACAACACGTCGGGATTGGCGAAGTTGACGTCGATTTGGTCTTCGCCGAATGTCGCCCAAACATAGCGTAAGCCCTGATGGGTATGAGCAGGCACTAGCACCGGCGTGCTGCGCGGACGCACGACTGAGCTAACATCGGTATTTTCCGGCAATTCGATAAAATAATCGCAGGCCGGTTTTTTATGACTGAGGTAATCGATAAACCAAAGATTTTCGCGGGAAACATGATTGATCACCAAGTCGGTCATCAAGCTAAAGTCAAGCGCAAGGCGCTCAATGTCCCGCCAGTCGCCTAATTGAGGATCGACCGTTTTGTAGTCGATCACTGCAAAACCATCGTCGGAACTAAACGGAAAATAAGGCAAAACATGTATGCTATTGATGCAATCTTTTAGATGGAGTAATGAAAATTCGTAGAGCGTCGCTAAAGGTTTTGCGTCGGTTTGCCGGATGTTATCGCCGTAGGTGATCAGAATGACATCCTGCTCGTTCCAATATTCGGTAAGAGGTTGCGCCTTCGGGACCGAAAAATGCTGCATACGGTCGAGTAAACGGTTCATCAAGTCTTTCGTACGTTCTTCGCCGTAAAGAAATATAAGCCGTGATTCCGCGCGTTGCGTGAACCAAAAAGGAAATTCTTGGATAATGGATTGAGATTTCGCCACGCTTTCACCTGTTTCAGTTAACTATCTTTTCCGTCTCTGCGGGACGGGTTGTTTAACCCGTCCCTCCAAATCGAATGTGCGGTTCCGATTTTAATCAAGTTTAAAAAATCATTGTTGCTTAATATTATCTATGTAAGCAGTATTCATGCCTGCGGCCGAACAAATAAAATGGTTAATTATTTGCACTAAAATTGTGCGTTAATAGTTATCGTGCTCTATTTTAGGGATATGATAAATAAAATTCCGGTCGCATCGATGTCAATAGGTTTTTTGCGATCGGAAAAGTTTGCGTTTCATCTGTTTAATGCAGGCTCATTTTATTGAACATTGATGGTGTCCACGCATCTATTGTTTAGGAACGAGCATGAAATAACTTCGACAACTTCTGGGAGGGGGGCCGGTGGCTCGATTGACAGGCGTCGGCGGCAGGGATAGCCTCCGTCGAGCCTACATGGATGTATTCACGGCGTCCTGTCAAGCGAGTCGCCGAACCACCACAATGCCTAAAACTTGTAGAAGTAAATTTGTGCATATTCCTTAACTATTTTTGAGTATAAAGGGAGTAGCATTAAATAACTTCGGCAACTGTTGGAAGGAAGTTCGGTGGCTCGATTGGCAGGTGTCGGCGGTGATGTATTTCAATAGGTTATAGACTTCGAGTAACCCTTAAGGATTGCAAAAATTTTTGCAAAGGCATAGCAAGCTATTGAATTAACTTCTTATTCTTCATGATCTTCATGGTGAAATGCTTTTTCTAGGGTTAACAATATTTCACTTTCAAGAGCGCATTCCGTACAATCAATATTAGCATTTAATTATAGACTGACTCATTGCTTCGGAGACTCGCCATGATTTTTAGACAACTTTTTGAACCCGATACCTTTACCTACAGCTATCTGCTGGGTTGCGAACGTACCCGAAAAGCCATTATTATCGATTCGGTCGAAAGCGAAGCCGATATGTACATGGAATTATTGGACGATTTGGATTTAACGCTGATCAACACCCTTGAAACACACGTTCATGCCGACCACATTACCGCGGCCGGCCTGTTGAGAGATAGGGTGGGCAGCAAAAGCATCGTACATCGCGATGCTGGAGCGATGTGCGCAGATTTGCTCGTTACCGACGGCGTGGAATTGCAGGTCGGCGATATCGAAATCAAAGTTCTGCATACGCCAGGCCATACTTCAGGTTGCGTCAGTTATGTTATCGGCGACCGGGTATTTACCGGCGATGCCTTGCTTATCAACGGCTGCGGACGCACGGATTTTCAGGAAGGCGATGCCGCTACCCTATACGACAGTATTACTAAAAAATTGTTTTCGTTGCCGCCCGACACGCTGGTATTTCCCGCTCATGATTACAACGGTAAAACCGTTTCGACGATACGCCAGGAGATCGATTCGAATGCTCGGCTCGGCGCAGGCAAAAGCAAGGCCGAGTTCATCACTATCATGCATAATCTGGATTTACCGTACCCTAAGTATATCGATGAAGCGCTGCCGGCCAATCAGGCCTGCGGTCAACCGGGCAGAGATGCTTTGATTCGGCAGGGTTAATCATGTATTTGCTGATCGCACTGGCGATACTGATCGGTATTCTGCTCGGTTTGTTGGGCGGCGGCGGTTCGATTTTGACCGTGCCGGTGCTGGTTTACTTTGCCGGTTTGGAGGCAAAAGAGGCGATCGTCACTTCTTTGGTCGTGGTCGGTTTGACTAGCATCATTGCGGTAATCAATCATGCTCGGCATGGGTTCGTGTGCTGGAAAACCGGTTTCACGTTCGGTGCGGCCGGTATGGCCGGCGCTTTTTTGGGCGGGCGCAGTTCCGCTTTTATTCCCGATCCGATTTTGTTGGTCCTGTTTGCTGTCGTGATGATTGCTGCTTCGTTTTCAATGTTAAGGGGAAAGCGCGTGGCATCCGAAACTGCCGTAGAGGAGGCCGATGCCACGAAAAACCTTTGCCCGATTCATTTGCCGGTCATGGCGATTTTGTTCGACGGGTTTTTGGTTGGGTTCGTGACCGGCTTGGTTGGCGTCGGCGGCGGCTTTTTACTGGTTCCGGCATTGAACTTTTTGGCCGGTCTGCCGATGCACGCCGCGATCGGCACTTCCTTATTCATCATCGTGCTGCAAGCCGGCGCAGCGTTGGCGGGGCATGCCGATCACATGCATCTCGATGTGGAATTAACTGCATTGTTCGCAGGTTTTGCAATACTCGGTAGTCTAATCGGTAGCTTTGCTTCCAGCAAAATCGACGGCCGTTATCTAAAACCGGTCTTTGGCTTGTTCGTTTTGGGACTGGGCAGTTTTATTTTGTATCGTGAAACGGATATGGCCTTGATCGAGCAAATCCGTCAGCTAGCCCAAAAACACCAAGATTTTCTATTCGGCGGCTTGGCTATGGTAGCTATTATGCTTTTCTACCGGCTTTGGCTTTTTCTGCATTCATTTCGAAGTGAAAAATGATGACAAAATTACTGATTGCCGGTTACGGCGATATCGGCGCTAGGCTCGCCTCGATTCTCGATAGAAAGCATTATCAAGTTTTCGGCCTTAAAAGAAATCCACCTTTAAGCGATGCCGGTGGAACCCGTTTTCTCAAAGCCGACCTGACTCGGCCGGAAGATCTCGAACGGCTCGATTGCGATTTCGATCAGGTACTTTACTTACCAACGCCCGGCGGACGCGATGCTGAAGCCTATCGTGCCGTTTTCGATACGGCATTAAACAATCTGATACAACGGTTTAAAGCCGACGGCCGCATGCCGCAATGGTTTTTTGTTTCATCCACCGGCGTTTACGGGCAAACAGCCGGGGAATGGGTGGATGAATCTTCGGATGCCCAACCGAATTCCGTAACCGGGCAAATCATCCGTAAGGCCGAGCAAACGCTATTGGAGCATGATTCCAGCGCGGTCGTCGTGCGGTTTTCCGGTATTTACGGCCCGGGTAGAGAACGCCTTTTACACATGGCGTCGCGGCAAGCCGCCATTCAAGCCGACCCGCCTTATTACACGAACCGAATCCACCAAGATGATTGTGCGGCTGTGTTGGCTTTTTTAATGAAAAAGCACATTGAAGGAGAGCGTCTCGACAATCTTTATTTGGCCAGTGACGACAATCCCGCGCCAATGTGGGACGTGATTTCATGGCTCGCTCAACAAATGAACAGCCAGCCGCCGATTGCAAAACCTGCCGATAATGTTCCGGATCAAAATAAACGATGTCGGAATAGTCGCTTGAAGACCTTGGGATTCCGGTTTAAATATCCGACTTATCGGGAGGGTTATGGGGAGATGTTTAATTTAGGTTAAAGGTTAAAGGTTAAAGGGGAAAGAGGAACGGTGGATGGGTTCCTTTGTGGGAGCGATCCCCTGATCGCGATTTCGAAGTCGAGCGTGTTAAGCAGCAATAAATGGTATCGAAGACTCATTGGCTAAGATTCACTGCCATCAAGTTAAGGACTTTTCCGTTCGCCCTGAGCCCTTCGGCTCTCCTGAGCTTAGCCGAAGGGCTCACCACGAATGGCTTAACTTAATGGCAGTGCCCCCGGTGCCTCCATACGCTAATGCCGAAATTTGAAGCATGAAAGGTATATGTTATTGAATTTTGCTGTTTCCCAAGCACTATGGAAAATGCTCCCCGGAAGCTCCCTCTTCGACAAGCTCAGGGCAAGAGCTTCCTGAGACCGATACAACCTCAATCAACCCCGACTCGCTCGTTCAATCTTTCTTGATTGTCGGGAAGCTAGAGCTTCCTGAACAGGTTACCCAAGCTGGAGCTTGGGTAACAGCATATTTTAGTTTTTGCGACTACCACTGCTCCCCTGCTCGGACACTTGGCTTCGGCAAGCTGAAGCATCTTGCTAATCAGGTTATTTTTTATGCCTGATCTTTATCAAGCACAGCCATGGTTTCCCGGGCAATTTGCAATTCTTCGTCAGTGTTAATGACTAGAATACGGGTTCGACTTTCGGCATGCCCGATTTCGGCGATAGCTCCGGTCACGCCGCTATTGGCCACTTCATCAATGGCGATGCCCAGACGCGACAGGCCTTCGCACGCTAAACGGCGTACTTCGGCCGCGTTTTCGCCGACGCCGCCGGTAAAAACCAGAGCGTCGACTTCGCCGAGTACCGCGTAGTAAGAGCCAATATATTTCTTGATTCGATAGCAATACAGATCGAGAGCCAAGCGGGCTCGTTCATCGCCTGCATTTTTTTGTTCGAGCACGGTTCTTAAGTCGTTGGTGCCGCACAAACCTTTTAAGCCGGATTCGCGGTTCAAGGCCCGGTCGATAACGTTCGCCTCGGTATTTTCGGTTTGTTCGACAAATAGCGGTATTGCCGGGTCCAAATCGCCGCTACGCGTGCCCATCACCAAACCTTCCAGCGGCGTAAACCCCATCGACGTATCGACGGAGCGGCCGTTTGCAATCGCCGTTGCACTCGCGCCATTGCCCAAATGCAAAGTAATCAGATGGCTGCAATCGAAAGGTTTGTCGATAAACTCGGCGGCTCGTCTCGCCACATAATGATGAGAGGTGCCATGAAAACCGAATCGGCGTATGCCGTAATCGCTGTACCATGTTTCCGGAATCGCATAACGATAGGCGTGAGGCGGCATCGTTTGGTGAAATGCCGTATCGAATACCGCCACCTGAGGTACGCCCGGGAAATGAGCCAAGCAACTCACGATGCCAAGCAAGTTAACCGGATTATGCAGCGGCGCTATTCGGCAGAGCGCGCGTATCGACTCGATCGTATCGTCATCGACCAAGGCAGGACCGGAGAACCGATCGCCGCCATGCACGACGCGGTGGCCTATTGCATCGACCGAGCAATTTCCGCCCAAAATCTCGAAGACTGCCTTAAAGGCTTGGTGATGATCGGCAGCGGCGACCGACTGCTTGATTTCATTTAAACGACCCGAGTCGCCGGCGGTTTTATGAATGATCCGGCTTTCCTGTTCTCCGATGCGTTCCAGCAAGCCGTCTGCCAGTACCTGTTCTTGCGGCAGAGCAATCAATCGATACTTGATTGAGGAACTGCCGCTGTTGATAACGAGAATGTTGCCCTTTGGTATCGTCATATCCTTAAAATGATTTTGGTGAACGCCGTTTTACAAATAAAAATCAAAAATAGACATTTGCCGTTTCTATTAAAACGGCCATTGCCAACCGGTGATTTCGGGTTTATCGGTGCCGTGTTTATGCGCATAACGAAGATTCTCGATGATTTCGTTTTTCATACGCTCCTTGAGATGGGCCGCTCTGATTTGCAATTTCGGAACCCGATCGATCACATCGATGACTAAATTGAAGCGATCGACTTCGTTCAGAATCGCAAGCTCCATCGGCGTATTGATATTGCCGCGCTCCTTATAGCCGCGCACATGCAGATTTTCATGATTCTTGAAGCGATAGGCCAGTTTATGGATCAACCAAGGATAGCCGTGGAAATTGAAAATGACCGGCTTATCGACCGTGAACAGGCTGTCGAATTCGCGATGACTCAAGCCGTGGGGGTGCTCGGTATTCGGTTGTAATTTGAATAAATCGACCACATTGACAAAGCGGACTTTAAGATCGGGCAAATGTTCGCGCAAAATGGCCGTGGCCGCCAACGCTTCTAGGGTTGCGACATCGCCGCAGCAAGCCATGACTACGTCCGGGGCTTCGCCCTGGTCGTTGCTAGCGCGTTCCCATAGACCGACGCCCTTGGTGCAATGAACAACGGCTTCTTCAATCGTCAAAAACTGAAGATGTTTTTGCTTGTCCGCGACAATGACGTTGATATAGTCGGTCGAGCGCAGGCAATGATCGGCGACCGACAGCAGGGTGTTCGCATCGGGCGGCAAATAAACGCGGGTTACCGACGGGCTTTTGTTCGTAACCAGATCGATGAAGCCGGGGTCTTGATGTGAGAATCCGTTATGATCCTGGCGCCACACGGTCGATGACAACAAGATATTTTGCGAAGACACCTTCGCTCGCCATGGCACATGGTTTTTGCTGGTGTCGAGCCATTTTGCATGTTGGTTGAACATCGAATCGACGACATGGGCGAAGGCTTCGTAAGTATGGAAAAAGCCGTGCCGTCCGGTCAGCAAGTAGCCTTCGAGCCATCCAACCAGGGTATGTTCGGAGAGCATTTCCATGACGCGTCCGTCCCGGCTCAATTCTCCGCCGTCTTCGTCTTCGGGTAAAAAATCCGCCATCCAAGTCTTTTTAGAAGCGCCATAGACCGCTTGCAAGCGGTTTGATGCGGTTTCGTCCGGACCGAAAATCCGGAAATTGTTCATGTTGTTCTTGAGAACGTCCCGTAAAAATTCGCCCAGCGGCTTGGTGTTTTCGTGTTCGACTTGTCCGAGCCGGTTGACTTCGACCGCATAATCGCGAAAGTCGGGTAATTTGAGCGCCTTGCGCAATAAGCCGCCGTTGGCGTGAAGATTGGCGCTCATTCGGCGCTGGCCTTGTGGGGATAGTTCTTTGAGTTCTTCCACTAGGCGGCCGTTGTCGTCGAATAGCTCTTCCGGTCGATAGCTTTGCAGCCATTCCTCCAGTAAGCGCAAGCCGGACGAACTGGTGCCTGCGTCGGCAAAGGGCACTTGATGAGATCGCCACGAGCCTTCGGATTGATGGCCGTTGATTGTTTTCGGTCCGGTCCAGCCTTTCGGAGACCGTAACACGATCATCGGCCAACGCGGACGCTCTGCGATTCCGCTTTCTCGGGCGGACTTTTGAATGGTTTTGATTTCGGCGATGGCTTCATCCACGACGGAAGCCATTTTTTGATGCATTTCGGCCGGATCGCTGCCTTCGACGAAATAGGGGCGGTAACCGTAACCAATAAACATGGCCTCCAGTTCTTCGTGACTGATGCGGGCGAGGATTGTCGGATTGGCGATTTTGTAGCCATTCAGGTTGAGAATCGGTAAGACCGCGCCGTCGCGTATCGGATTCAAGAATTTATTCGAATGCCAAGCAGTCGCCAACGGGCCCGTTTCCGCTTCGCCGTCGCCGACCACACAGGCGACGATCAAATCCGGATTATCGAAAGCCGCGCCGTAGGCATGTGCGAGACTGTAGCCCAATTCGCCGCCTTCATGGATCGAGCCGGGCGTTTCCGGCGTGACATGCGAGCCGATCTGGCCCGGGAAGGAAAATTGTTTGAAGAATTTACGCATGCCTTCCGTGTCTTCGCTTTTATCGGGATAGACCTCGGAATAAGTGCCTTCCAAGTAACTTGGCCCTAAAACGCCGGGGGCTCCATGACCGGGACCGGCGATAAAAATCACATCGAGCTCGTCACGTTTGATCAAACGATTGAGATGCGCCCAGGCAAACGACAACGCGGGACTGGCTCCCCAGTGGCCTAATAAACGATGTTTGACGTGTTCGGTCGACAAGGGTTCTTTCAGGAGAGGATTGGCTCGGAGATAAATCATGCCGACCGACAAATAATTGCAGGCGCGCCACCAAGCATCGATTTTTCTTAATTCTTCGGCATCGAGAGTGCCGGAAATAGATAATGATTCATCAGTGCTCATAGAGTTTCTCCTAAGGTTTAGGGTTGTCCGAAAATTTCAGGAAACAGAGATTCAACTCATTTTTCAGGTTCACGGCTACAATATAACGCAGATGTGACCGCAATGTGACCGTTTTGATGTATCGTGCGTCGAATGTTCGCTATGAATTTTCTGTCTGAAGCATCCTGCTCGATGCTTTGTAAAAGTCCGTTTCATGGATTAAATGGAATAGTCTACAATGCATCATTTACATAATTCACAGGAACGCGAGGTATGCGGTAGCGTTGCTGTCTGATGAGAATTTTAGTTGGCACTATGAAAAAATTAAAATGTGCGGTTATTGGAACCGGTTATCTCGGAAAGTTTCATGCCGAGAAATATGCAGCGCTGCCCGACTGCGAATTGACGGCAGTCGTCGATATCAACGAAACGGCCGCGCGTAATGTCGCTGAAAAACATGGTGCAAGGGCCTTGACCAAATATCAGTCTTTGTTGGGTCAGGTCGATGCGGTCAGTATCGTTGTGCCGACAACCTTGCATCATCGGGTTGCCAAAGATTTTCTCGAGGCCGGCGCGCATGTGTTGGTCGAAAAGCCGATTACCGTGACGGTCGATGAAGCCGATGACTTAATCGCCATTGCCGAGCGTAACAAAGTCATTCTGCAAGTCGGTCATCTGGAACGCTTTAACCCGGCTGTACTAGGTCTTGGGCAGGCGGAGGAAAAACCCCTATTTATCGAATCGCACCGCTTGTCTCCATTCAATCCGCGCGCCAACGATGTTAGCGTCGTGCTGGATCTGATGATTCACGACATCGATATTATTTTGGCTTTGGTCGATTCCGAAGTCGAGCGAATCGATGCGAGCGGTACGGCGGTGCTGACTTCCGATATCGATATCGCCAATGCCAGGTTGGTGTTTAAGAGCGGTTGCGTCGCCAATGTTACGGCCAGCCGGATTAGTATGAAAATGGAACGTAAAATGCGTATGTTCAGACCGAGTTCTTATATATCGGTCGATTTCCAAAATCGGGTGCTGACCAAGCATAAAACGGGACCGAAAGAAATGTTCCCCGGAATCCCTGAGATATTGACCGAAGAGTCGGTGTTCGAAAACGGCGATGCGCTGCTTGAAGAAATCAAACATTTCGTCAATTGTATCCATTCAGGAAGCAACCCGCTGGTGTCTGGTGAGGCTGGTAGACGCGCATTGGCGACAGCATTGGCAATTTCCAAGGCGTTGAATAAATAACAGTAAGATGGTAATTATTCACACCCCCTATCGTTCCCACGCAGAGCGTGGGAACGATAATTTCCGGGTGACTGAATAGTTACGCAAGATGGGCGCGCAGATTTTTGTCCGGTCTATTCGGCCTGAGCGATTCAAGTTAAAAAAAATTTATAGTTCTACAAAGAGGCGTTAATCGACATGATCCCTATGGTAAATTTGAAGGCCCAATATGCCGAAATCAAAGATGAAATCGAGCAAGGGCTTGCGCAAACGATTGAAAATTGTTCCTTCATATTGGGGCCGAATGTTCAAGGTTTCGAGAAGGAAGCGGCCGATTATTTAGGGGTTAAGCATGCCATCGGCGTGGCTTCAGGAACCGATGCGCTGCATTTGGCGCTGGCCGCCGAAGGCATCGGCGCCGGCGATGAAGTGATTACGACGGCTTTCACATTCATTGCCACGGCCGAGGCGATCTGCTATGTCGGTGCAAAACCGGTCTTCGTCGATATCGATCCGCGCACGTTCAATATCGACCCGGAAGCGATCGAGCAGGCGATCACGCCGAAAACCAAGGCCTTGATGCCGGTACATTTGTTCGGACAGCCGGCCGATATGGCAAGAATCAAAGAAATTTGCGCCAAGCATCATCTGAAATTGATTGAAGATTGCGCGCAATCGTTCGGTGCGCGCATCGACGACAAACAAACCGGCAGTATCGGTAATGCGGCCGGGTTTAGCTTTTTTCCGAGTAAAAATCTCGGCGCATTCGGCGACGGAGGCCTGGTCACGACGAATTCGGACGAGACTGCCGCGAAAGTCAAAATGCTGCGCAATCACGGCTCCGATGTACGCTATTATCACGATGTGATCGGCTATAACAGCCGGCTCGACGACATGCAGGCCGTGATTCTGCGCGTCAAATTGAAACGCATCGAACAATATAATCAAGGCCGCCGCCGCGCCGCTCACTTGTATTCGAAATTAATGGCCGATTTGCCGTTGACCGTGCCTTACGAAGACGGCTTGGGCGAGCATGTCTACCATCAATACACATTATTATGCGATCGGCGCGATGACGTGTTGAAAGCCTTGCAAGATAAGCAAATCGGCTGTGCGATCTATTATCCGGTGCCCTTGCACCGGCAAAATGTCTTCAAAGAAGCCTATGCCGATGTGTCGCTGCCGGTAACCGAATCGGTTGCCGCGAATTGCATGGCGCTGCCGATTTGTCCGAATTTGTCGGATGAAAACATCGAAACCATCGTCGGCGTGATTCGTTCCGTGCTGACGGCTTGATCAATCGCTGAGAGACCTGCTTTTGACATCTACCCAGTCTTTTAAGGTCATGTTCAGCGCCGGCGAATCCTCCGGCGACCGTCATGCAGCGCATATGTTTCTCGAATTGAAGAGCCTGCATCCCGGCATCGAAGGACTTGGCATGGGCGGTGCGGCGATGCGCGAAGCCGGAATCGATATTCGTTTCGATTCGTCGAATATCGGGGTGATCGGCGTCGTCGAAGTGCTTAAGCATTACCGGGAAATCCGGCAAGCCTTAAAGCAAATGCAATATTTATTGGTTGACGAACGGCCCGATTTGTTGGTTTGCGTCGATTATAAGGAATTCAATTTTAAATTGGCTAAATTTGCAAAAAGCATCGGTGTTAAAGTGTTGTTTTATGTAAGTCCTCAAGTGTGGGCTTGGCGCCCTGGGCGAGTTAAGCAATACGGTCGAGTGATCGATAGGATGGCGGTGATTTTTCCATTCGAAACAGCCTATTATGAAGCGGAGAACGTGCCGGTAAGTTATGTCGGGCATCCTTCGATCGACAAAGTGCACCCTCGGTACACGAAACATGAGGATTTGGAGCGTTTCGGCCTAGACGTTGAACGCCCCGTCATTGGGTTGGTGCCCGGCAGCAGAAAACAAGAAATTGAACGATTGCTGCCGGTGATGCTGGACGCTGCGTCGATTGTGCTTTTCCGTGTGCCCGGTGCGCAATTCATTTTGCCGCAAGCCCAAAGTGTCAGCGACGAACTGCTTCGGTCATATCTCGATCGTTCCGAGTTGGCCATCAAGGTTATTAAAAACGAAACCTATGATGCGGTTCAATGTTGTACGGCGATTATGACGAGTTCAGGAACCGCTACGCTGGAAATTGCGTTACTACAGGTACCGATGGTCATCGTTTACAAACTATCCGAATTGACTTACTGGCTCGGAAGGTTGTTAGTGAAAACTCCTTTTATCGGTTTGCCCAATATCGTTGCGGGTAAGGCGGTGGTAAAAGAATTGATACAGCACGAAGCTAACGCGAAAAATATTGCCGATGAAATCGTCAAGCTATTGAGCGATCGAGCTTATTACGATGGAGTAAAGTCCGATTTGATTGGAATTAAAAATACGCTAGGCAGCGGAGAAGGGTCGAAAAAAATGGCGATCTTGGCTTTAGAAATGTTGACCGACAAATAAGAAAGACGGTTCGGTTTTAGCTATCGAACAATGATTGGAGTCTGTATTTCCTAGTAAATAACTAGGATTTGCTTATAACGCAGCGCGCGATAAACTATAAAACAAATTTTAGTTTTCATATACTTCGCGCGGTCATGTTTGCGGATTTTATGGCAATGCTATTTTGTTCGGTAGCAAGGCGCGAAAACAGGCGCATAGCAAGCTATGTAACTGTTTTTGCAAAGCTTCCGCTCCTGCTCACGCCCCTTACCTACATCCATGTAGGTAACGCAGCTATCGGACAAAATAGTGCGTCAGAAAGCCGAAAATGTGGCCGTGCGGTATAACTACTGCGTTAAATTCGGTAAAAAGCTAGGAGTAGAGGATATGAGTCATCTGTTCGACAGCATCAAACAAACGGTTTTTGCACGATTAAACCATTATAGCGATGACATAGATAATGAGTTGCCCGAAGAGTCGTCACAAACCGCCGCGGTAACTTGTCGCGCTGAGTCGAAGGCATTACATCCGGGCAGAAGGCGCTTAAAAGAAAACTATACCAGTCATTGGGATTTGGATTATTTGCCTAGAGAAGAAATGAATCAATTGATTGAAAAGTCAAAAGATAAATCGGATATTAAGCCTGATTGATTTATTTTTGGGTGTAGGCTGTAATGGGTTGGAATGATGTCATTGATGTGAGCCAGTGTCGGGTGGGTTGGGTGAGAAACGGCCTATAAAAGGCGTTAATTATAAAGTGTCGTTTAGCGCCTTGCTCTCTACTGCCAGCGCCTTGCATCTGGCGTTTAAAAGCCTATGAACACCAACAATCTCAAAAATATTTCAGTTTAAAAGCGCGAATACAGCAATTAGCTAAAATGGCTTTTTACGATGCCCAAACTTACATTGTTGTATGTGTCGACTGCCATTTTCCGACGCAGTCTACCGCTCACATTTCCTGTAAGCGTCGAACAAAACAACATTGCCATAACCAAGTAACGTTCATGAAAGCCTAGCCATCGCCCCGGCAAGTGAAAGTTCTCTTCTGGTGGCGGAGGGTGCGGTCACTCACCCGACAGGACGCCGTGAATACGTCCATGTAGGCTCGACGGCGGCTGTCCCTGTCGCCGACGCCTGTTGGTCGAGCAAACCGCACCCTCTTCGGAACCGGAATTGCCAGAACGGAGACTTGTATATCGAAAAATTAGATAAAGAGTCCAAATCTACGAACTTTCAGAGTAAATAGTTAGTAAGTCGTTTAAATTGAACGAGACACATTAGCTGTGCCAAATAAAATACGCTATGTCATAATAAGCCCTTTTTAGCGATGGCTGTTACCGCTTAATCAAAAGGCGATGACTAGCAATGCCGATTCTTCCAATGGCAAAGATCGGATAGGTGGTTTTTTAAAATTTAGGATTTGGTCATAAATAGCTCCCCTATTTTTTGATTCAGGGCAGGGAGGTTCGGTAACTCGACTGACAGGTTGTCGGCGGCAGGGCAGATTTTTGCTCCTCGGCAATTGCTCCTGCATTGGCCTAATACAAGCCATCCATGGCGTAATGCAAAATCTGCATTCATGCCATCCATGGCAATCAGTAGCCGCCGTCAAGCCTACACGGATGTATTTACCCAGCACCTAAATTATCTATGTAATCAATCATGGCCAATAGGCTATGGAATTTAGGTGCTGGGTTTACGGCGCCCTGTAAAGCGAGTTTCCGAACCCGCTAGAAAGCTCATGATTCCAGGAAGTTATTGGTTACGAAATCCTTAGTATAAATTGTACTTTTGGAAAGAAACAGCGAACGCCTAACAGAAGACATTTTGACGCAGAGTGTTTTCTAAATAGAAACCAGTTTAAATGAGGGCAATATAAATGGATGAGAACAAGAAAAAAGCACTTGGCGCTGCCTTGATGCAGATCGAAAAACAATTCGGCAAAGGCTCGGTGATGCGGATGGGCGATGTGGCCGCTTCTCGAGATATCCAGGTTGTCTCGACCGGTTCTTTATCCTTGGATATTGCTTTAGGATGCGGAGGTTTACCGCGTGGAAGGGTGATTGAAATTTACGGCCCTGAGTCGTCAGGTAAAACCACATTGACTTTATCGGTTATCGCGCAAATGCAAAAACTGGGCGGAACCGCCGCGTTCGTCGATGCCGAGCATGCGCTCGATCCCGGTTATGCCGAAAAGATCGGCGTCAACGTCGACGATTTATTGGTTTCTCAACCCGACACCGGTGAGCAAGCGCTCGAAATCACCGATATGCTGGTTCGTTCCGGAGCGGTCGATATCGTCGTCGTCGATTCGGTTGCGGCGCTCACCCCGAAAGCCGAAATCGAAGGCGATATGGGTGATTCGCACATGGGCTTGCAAGCCCGCTTGATGTCTCAGGCGCTCAGAAAATTGACCGCTAATATCAAGCGTTCGAATACCTTGGTGATATTCATCAATCAGATTCGCATGAAAATCGGCGTCATGTTCGGCAGTCCGGAAACGACGACAGGCGGCAATGCATTAAAATTCTATGCTTCGGTGCGCTTGGATATTCGACGCATCGGCTCGGTTAAAAAAGGCGATGAAGTGATCGGCAACGAAACCCGCGTCAAGGTCGTTAAAAACAAAGTAGCGCCGCCTTTCAAGCAAGCCGAATTCGAGATTTTATATGGCGAAGGCGTGTCGTTTTATGGAGAATTAGTAGACTTAGGCGTGTCTTACGGTTTTATACAAAAAGCCGGCTCATGGTACAGCTATAACGATGAAAAAATCGGGCAAGGCAAGGACAATGTTAAACAGTTTTTGAAAGAGCATCCCGAAAAAGCGGCGGATATCGAAGCGAAAATCAGAGCCGAAGCTTTTGCTGCGTTACGCGTGCCGGCTGAAAAAGCCGATGAAGAGGTTCTTCCGGAAAAATAAAATTGGGCGAATTATTGAGGGGCTGTCACGCCTCAGTAAGTATTCAGTCCCCCTCTTTGAAAAAGAAGGGCTAGGGGAGATTTTTTAAATAAATCCCCCTCAATCCCCCTTTTTCAAAGGGGGAGGCCAACAATTACGCCTGAATTGCGGTAATTTGCCAATGGGGTCTGAATACTTACACGCCTCATGCCTTCATAAAGCCAGCTATTATTTTTTCAGTATAAAGGGAGTAGCATGGACGCCGATCTTAAATCGATTAAAGATGTATGTTTACGATTGTTGGCGCGTCGTGAACACAGTCGTCTGGAATTGAAAAACAAATTATTATCGAGAGGATTCGATAAAGATAGGATAGATCGCGTGCTGTACAATTTGGTCGAGCAAGATTGGCTGAGCGATAGCCGTTTCGCCGAATGTTACGCGCGTCAACGAATCGAAAAGGGCTTCGGCCCGAATCGTATAGATTACGAGCTTCGACAATTAGGAATAGAAAACTTTGATTTGCAAGAAACCGTTACGGAAACAGCGGGTAGTTGGTTAAATGTTTTGCTAGAGGTGTATCGAAAAAAATATCGGCAAGAAGATGCGATAACGTTGTCTGAATGGAGTAAACGAAGCCGGTTTTTATTGCAACGAGGGTTTTCCGGTGGCATGATCGCCGTCTTGCCCGAACACTTGAACATTAAAATTAACCCAGCTTTAACATTTAGGGATGGTAAGGCATTGAAAAATAAATGATAATATTTAACTCTATAGTCCTAGTCACTACATTTGTTAAAGCTGGGTTAAGTAATTCCAAGAACATTTAGTATTCGAAGATGATGAAAAACATGAGCAGTTCGGAATTGCGTTCCGCATTCCTGGATTTTTTTCGCCAACGCGGACATTCCATCCAACCCTCCAGTTCGCTGGTTCCGGGTAACGACCCGACATTGTTGTTTACCAATGCCGGTATGGTGCAATTCAAAGATGTGTTCCTCGGCCGAGAGCATCGCGACTACACGCGTGCCGCGACCAGTCAGCGTTGCGTTCGTGCCGGCGGCAAGCATAACGACTTGGAAAATGTCGGTTATACGGCGAGGCATCATACATTTTTTGAAATGCTCGGCAACTTCAGTTTCGGCGATTATTTCAAACAGGATGCAATACACTTGGCTTGGGATTTTTTGACCAAAGAATTAGGCATTCCGGCTGAAAAATTATGGGTGACGGTTTTCAATGAAGATTCCGAAGCCGAAAAAATCTGGCTGGAAGACGTCGGTGTCGATCCGAAGCGTTTTTCCCGTATCGGCTCCAAAGACAACTTTTGGGCGATGGGCGATATCGGTCCGTGCGGTCCGTGCAGCGAAATTTTCTATGACCACGGCGAATCGATTCCTGGAGGGCCGCCGGGATCGCCGGACGAGGATGGCGATCGTTTCATCGAAATCTGGAACCTGGTGTTTATGCAATACGATCGTGACAGTGAAGGCAATCTCCATGCATTGCCGAAGCCGTCGGTCGATACCGGTATGGGCCTGGAGCGAATCGCCGCAGTCATGCAGGGCGTGCATAGCAATTACGAAATCGATTTATTTCAAGACTTGCTGAAAGCGGCCGCAAAACTGGCCGGCATCGAGGACCTGAACAAGAGTTCGTTACGCGTGATCGCCGACCATATACGCTCCTGCGCGTTTTTGATCGTAGATGGTGTCTTACCGTCTAACGAAGGGCGGGGCTATGTGTTACGACGGATTATCCGAAGGGCTATTCGCCACGGTTACCGCTTAGGTATCCGTGAAGTTTTCTTTTATCAATTGGTAGCGCCGCTTGTCGAGCAAATGGGCGAGGCTTACCCCGAATTAAAAAATGCTCAAGAACAAGTCAAGCGTGTACTAAAAAAAGAAGAAGAGCGCTTTGCCGAAACACTCGAGCAAGGGATGAAGATTCTAGAGGCTTGCGTGGCCAAGCTGGAAGGTTCGACGATACCCGGAAATATCGTGTTTCAGTTATACGACACCTACGGATTTCCAGTCGATTTGACTGCCGATTTTGCGCGCGAACATCAGTTGACGATCGATCACGCCGGCTTCGAGACCGAAATGGCCGAACAACGCAATCGGGCGCGGGCGGCAAGCAGTTTCGGCGCCGATTACAACCAGACATTAAAGCTGGACGGTCAAACCGAATTCACCGGCTATCAATATCTTGAAGACAGCACCAAGATCATCGGCTTGTTTATGGAAGGCGAAGCGGCAGAAAGCTTAAAAGAAGGCGATGAAGGCATTGTCGTCTTGGAAAAAACGCCGTTTTATGGCGAGTCCGGCGGACAAGTCGGCGACTGCGGGAGCATTTCGACCGAGCAAGGCGTATTCGAAGTCGTCAACACGCAAAAGCAAGGCGGCGACTTGTTCTTGCATCGCGGCAAGCTGTTGTCGGGAAGTTTGTCGATCGGTGAAAACTGTACCGCAAGCGTCGATAAGATCAAACGAAAAGCGACCGAGTTGAACCATTCTGCGACACATCTATTGCATGCGGCCTTGCGTGAAGTCCTGGGCGATCATGTTGCTCAGAAAGGATCCTTAGTGAATGCCGAACGCCTACGTTTCGACTTTTCTCATTTCGAGCCGGTGACGCCCGAGCAAATCGCCGTGATCGAGCGCTTGGTCAACGAACAGATTCGTTTGAACGAGCCGGTATTGGCAGAAGTCATGGCAAAGGAAGAGGCGATGCAAGCCGGGGCAATGGCTTTGTTCGGCGAAAAATACGGCGACGAAGTCAGAGTGCTTAGAATCGGCGGCTTTTCCACCGAACTGTGCGGCGGCACGCATGTCGATCGGGCCGGCGATATCGGCTTGTTCAAGATCATCGGCGAAACCGGTGTTGCAGCGGGCGTCAGAAGGATCGAAGCCGTTACCGGCAGTGCCGCATTGGATTGGATCGACAGTCGCGATAAGGCCTTGGCGATCATTGCGGGATGCTTGAAAAGCGCGCCGGAAAAGGCGGCCGATAAGGTCGAGCAATTGCTGGAAAAAAATAAGCAATTGGAAAAAGAATTGGAACGTTTGAAAGCGAAGTTAGCCAGTTCTGCCGGCGGCGAACTGAGCAGTCAGGCGGTCGAGATCGAGGGCATAAAGGTCTTGGCGGCTAAAATCGATGACAGCGATCCGAAAGCGCTCCGCGACATGCTTGATCAATTGCGCAATAAGCTTGGCAGTTCCGCAGTTGTGCTTGCGACCGTCAAAGACGATAAGGTCAGTCTGATTGCGGGAGTATCGAAAGATCTGGTTTCTAAAATCAAAGCCGGTGATTTGGTCAATGTAGTAGCTACGCAAGTCGGTGGTAAAGGTGGCGGCCGACCCGATATGGCTCAAGCGGGAGGTAATAACCCGGCGGCATTGCCGGAGGCGCTCAACTCAGTTGCGCAATGGGTTCGGGAACAACTCGGCGCTTATTTTAAAGGTTATTGAATAATGGGATTATTCGTATATAAATTCGGTGGAACATCGGTTGGTTCAGTCGAGCGAATCAAAGCGGTAGCGGAAAAAGTAAAAAAAGTTCATGACCAAGGGGAACAATTGGTTATCGTCGTCTCCGCAATGAGCGGCGAAACGAATCGATTGATTGCTTTGGCTAATGAAATCCAGAAATACCCGAACTCCCGAGAGATGGATGTTTTATTGTCGACCGGCGAGCAGGTGACGACGTCTTTATTGAGCATGGCCTTGCATGAGCTGGGTTGTCCAGCCTGTTCCTATACCGGCGGTCAAGTCAAAATACTAACCGATAGCAGCCATACCAAGGCCAGAATTATCAATATCGACGATAAAAGAATGCGCGAGGATCTGACAGCGGGACGCGTGGTTGTCGTTGCCGGCTTCCAAGGTGTCGATGATAAGGGGAATATTACAACCTTAGGGCGCGGCGGTTCGGATACGACGGCAGTTGCATTGGCGGCGGCCTTGAAAGCCGATGAGTGTTGTATATTTACCGACGTCGACGGTGTTTATACGACCGATCCGAGGGTCGAGCCGAATGCTAGGCGATTGGAAAAAATTACTTTCGAGGAAATGCTTGAAATGGCAAGCCTGGGCTCGAAGGTCCTGCAAATCCGATCGGTCGAGTTTGCCGGCAAATATAATGTGCCGCTGAGAGTTTTATCATCATTTACAGAGGGCAAAGGTACGTTAATTACCTATGAGGACGATCAAATGGAACAAGCTTTAATTTCAGGAATTGCGTTTAATCGGGACGAAGCGAAGCTAACTATTACCGGTGTGCCCGATTTGCCTGGTGTCGCCTATAAAATTTTGGGACCGATCGCCGATGCCAATATCGAAGTCGACATGATCATTCAAAATATCGCCGGCGACGAAACGACCGACTTTACATTCACGGTGCATCGCAACGATTACGAAAAAGCCAAAGAGCTGCTTGATTCGATTTGCGCCGAATTAGGAGCCAAGGCCGTTACCGGAGATGTCAAAATCGTCAAAATATCGATCGTCGGCGTCGGCATGCGTTCGCATGCGGGAATCGCCAGCACGATGTTTAAAGCCTTGGCAGACGAAGGTATTAATATTAGAATGATCTCGACCTCGGAAATTAAGATTTCGGTCGTCGTTGATGAAAAATATCTGGAATTGGCGGTCAGAGCCTTGCACTCGGCCTTCGAGCTGGATAGAGAGCCGGTAGAAAGTTAGTTTTATTTATCAATAAAACCTGGTAGAATATCGCTCTTGGTTGGTTACTGCATGCAAAGCAGTAGAAATTACATACAATATAGGGAGAAGCCATGCTTATCTTGACTCGTCGGGTAGGGGAGACTTTGATGATTGGTGACGAGGTAACCGTCACTGTTCTTGGAGTCAAAGGAAATCAGGTTCGCATCGGTGTAAATGCGCCAAAAGAAGTCTCGGTTCATCGAGAAGAGATTTACGAAAGAATTAAAAAGGAACAATCGGAATCTTCAGACAAAAGCGATTCCGAATAGCCTAACGCAGTTTTGGAGAGTTGGCCGAGAGGCTGAAGGCGCTCCCCTGCTAAGGGAGTATGGGCTTTATCTCCCATCGAGGGTTCGAATCCCTCACTCTCCGCCATCGATTTTAAAATCGATTATTTTTAAAAATAAAATATTGACAATTTAAAAAAAAGAAAAGATAATAAGCGGCTCAATAAGGCGCCCGTAGCTCAGCTGGATAGAGTACTCGGCTACGAACCGAGCGGTCGGGAGTTCGAATCTCTCCGGGCGCGCCATTTGAACATACCGAATTAATCCCCTGTAGCTCAGTTGGTAGAGCGGGTGACTGTTAATCACTAGGTCGGCGGTTCGAGCCCGTCCGGGGGAGCCATATAAATCAAGGCCTGTAGAGTTTTTCTCTACAGGCCTTTTTTATTTGTAGTGCCTTTTATAGTGCCTTTGAAAAAATACAGTATTACTCCACTAAATATCGAATTTTATTTGGTCGCTTTTTGCCTCTCTTGATAATAGCTTTCAAATTCGGATTTTCTCCAACGCAAAGGACTTTTAATGGTTGGTTCAGGGACGTCACCTCTTTTCCTCATTCGCCAGAATGTCGTTTTTGAATTGACTTTCAGTGTTTGCATAAGCTCGGCAGCTGTTAAAAAAGAATCTGTCATGGCTGTTTCTCCTAAATAAAGTATCTAAAGAAAAAAGTGAAAAGGGAGCCTATTTTCAATAAGCTCTTGGTGGAGAGGTCATTTACTGGTGGAAATATAATTACCCAAATAGGTTTTTCCTAACCCAGTTGGAGTAATAATTTCAGAAATTCCCATAATGGCCCATAAAAAACCGTTTTTTTCTTTCGATGAGTTTAAGATTTTTGGATCCTCTAAATTGAGTGTTCTCGAGAAGATAATTATTAGTAATTGGGCATTTTCATCAAGCAATGCCATTTATAAAGCCTCTTGGATTCAAAACTAAAGGATGATGCTATAAAAAATCGATTTTCTACGCTAATGCTGAGTTGCTTTTTTAGAATGACTGGCTATACTCCAGGCAAAGCAATTGTTTTTGAGCAGTTATTGCTTTGCAAATCCATGGCCTACTGCTAAGTTGACTCGGTCATTGCCGTTTGTGTGAATGGTTTGTCTGTTGAATAGGCCTATGTGAGTCGTATCAGTTCCGAACTTTCATTAGGAGCTTACTATCATGACGACAACGCTTAAGGCAGCATTATCATTTTCACTGGCCTTGCCGCATTTCGTTTATTCAGATGAACTCGATGATTTTCGTCATTTCTATGGCGATGAACAAACGGTAGGCATCGCGACAGGCTATGCCCGACCCTTGGCCGAATCCCCGTCGGTCGTCACGGTCATCACGGCAGACGATATCAGAAAAAGTGGCGCTGTATCGTTTGAAGAGTTACTGGAAACCGTGCAGGGATTCCATGTGTCTTCGGCCAACGGTTTTGTCCCGGCCTATGTCGTTCGAGGGATTTTTTCGCCACTGAGTTCTCATGTTTTAGTGATGCAAGATGGCGTGCCGGTCAACGATCCGGTCAATTCGGGTAAGCTGTTCAGTTACACGCATCTGACCAAAAATATCTCAAGAATCGAAATCATTCGCGGCCCGGGGTCTGCGCTCTACGGTGCGGATGCCTTTTCAGGCGTCATCAATATCATCACCAAAACCGGTCGGGAAATCGGCGGCGGCGAAATCGGCGCGTTGGCCGGCAGTTTCGACAGCTATGGCGGTTGGGCATTATTGGGTAAACAGTTCGGTGATTTTGATCTGGCTTTTTCAGCACAAGGCCGAACTGCCAAGGGTCAGCGGGAGACCGTCAAAGCCGATGCGCAAACGCGAATGGATCGGCTGTTCAATACGCAGGTGTCATTGGCGCCGGGGTCGATCAATGTCGCGCGTAACGACATTGATGTGGGTGCGTCGCTACGCTATCGTGACACGGTTAAACTGCATCTGCGCTATCAGGATTTCGAATCCGCCAATGGTGTAGGCACAACCTTGGCGTTGGATCCTGACGGATCAATCCGCTATCAATCCTGGACTTCTGGGCTCGATCTCAAACAACGGTTTGGCAATTTCGAACCGCAGTTCAATCTGAACTATTTTTTCTACAAAGCCACCGGTCTCAATCATCATTTTCCGGCCGGTGCCTTCGGCGGAAACATTTCCGATCCGGTGACCTCGACATACCGGTATTTTTCTCATACCGTCGATGCGACCTTCAAGACACTCTATGACGGGTTCAAGCATCACCGAGTCACTGTCGGGGCGGGCTATAAATACGCGGTAGCCCACGATCTCACCGAAAACCGTAATTTCTTGATCCTGCCGAATAACCTTATCGTGCCCGCAGGGCGGCTGCAAAGCACCGACAACCTCGGAGTCGAAGCCTTATCCGACGACGCGGACCGACACATCTTATTCGGCCTCGTCCAGGATGAATGGAACATTGCCAATGACTGGACCTTGACCACCGGGCTCAGGCTCGATCATTATTCCGATTTCGGTTTGACGGCCAATCCCAGAGCCAGTCTGGTTTGGCAAGTCGGTCCCGCGTTGTCGGCCAAACTGATGGTTGGGCGCGCCTTCAGGGCGCCGTCTTTCATCGAACTCTACAGCAATGAGGGTCTGCAATTACAGGGCAACCCGAACTTAAAGCCTGAAACCATCGATACCGTGGAGTTGTCGATCGCCAAAAAATGGAAATACGGCCTCTCCACCGGTGTCAATCTATTCGGATATTCCAGCGCCGATCTGATTGCCGAGACGAGTAGTACGCTACGCACCTTCGAAAATTCCGCCGGAGCGATCGGTTATGGTTTCGAGTGGCTCGGTCAATACCGATACAACGAAAGTCTGACGTTCGATCTCAATTACACCTATCTGCGACTCGAGCCGAAGAACAGCGCCAATGACAGTTTCATCATCGGCGCACCACAGCATGACATTTTTGCGCAGATCAACTGGCAATTCGTGAAGGATTGGCATGTCAATGTACGTTCCGATTGGATCATCGGCCGGCAGCGGGCGGCGGGTGACGAACGTGATGCGATCGGCGATTATGTCCTGGTCGGATTCAATTTGCGCCGCGAGCAGATCATGCACGGCTTGGCGCTCAGCTTCAAGGTCGATAACCTATTCGATGTCAAAGCGCGGCATCCGAGCATCAACGGCCAGGCGGTCCCATACGATTATCCGATCGCAGGGGTCGCCTTTCTCGGGCAAGCGGAGTTAAGCTTTTGAACCGCACAAGCGACCCGCAAAACCGCCTGCGTGAGGCGCCGGGACCGCGAGGCTGCCCGGTAACCGGTTCGTTGCCGATGCTGGCCTCGAATATATTGCGGTTTTTTGAACGCGTGACGGCCAAGCATGGCGACATCGCCTTATTCACCTTGGGCCGAAAGAAGGTCTATCTGATCAGTCACCCGAAAGACTTGGCGACGCTGTTCGCCGATGAAAGAAAAGGGCGCTACAGCCGGCAATTTTTTCATGAGGTCTACAAGCCGTCGTTCGGCAACGGCATCTTCAACAGTTACGGAGAAACCTGGCAAAAGCAGCGCCGGATTTTGCAGCCCTATTTCCAGAAGCGGGCAATCGAAGCCTGGTTTCCGATTCTGCGCGAGGAAACAGAGCTAACGATACAGCGTTTGACAACGCGGCAACAACCGCACATTCATGTGGAACGGGAGATCTTGCCGCTGGTGCAATCGATCATGTGCCGGATACTGTTTGGCCGATCGTTGGATGACGACGATTCGCGCCGCGCCGTGGAAGCGATCAATACGGTCAGCCGCTACAACGTGTCCCGCTCGATTTCGGCTTTCATCCTGAACGGCGTATTCAACCGCCTGCCCACGCGCGGTAATCGAAAATTTCACCAAGCGCTCGATGACATCGATCGGACCCTGACGAATTTACGGCTCAAGGCCGAGCAGGCCGGCGATGACGGCAGTTTGATCGCCCAATTGGCGCCGCATTTCGATGCTCAAGAACTGCGTGATCATTTATTCACGTTGTTTTTCGGCGGACAAGATACCACCGTCAACGCCATTGCCTTTACGCTCTATTATTTGGGTAAGCATCCGATGATACAGCAACGGGCTGCGGCCGAGGTCGAGTCCGTCTTGGGAGCAACGGGGCCATTGGCCTATCAAGACTTGAAACGGCTTCCCTATACCGATAGCGTCATCAATGAATCGATGCGATTGGCGCCGCCGGCCTATGCCGCCTACCGCGATGTCATCGGCGACCGGCAACTGAGGGATGCGCGAATCCGCGACCGGTCACTGGTCGTATTCTCGCCCTATCTGACCCATCGCCACCCGGAATTCTGGCCGGATCCGGAGCGCTTCGACCCGGAACGCTTCATGAGCGGTTCCGCGCAGGAACGATTCGCCTTTATGCCCTACGGCGGCGGCATGCGCACCTGTCTGGGCATGAACCTGGCGCGCGTGGAAATTCTGACCGTGGTGGCTTTATTGCTGCAACATTTTCAATGGACCTTGCCGGAAAACTACCCGGTGAAGTTCGTTCCGCACATGACACTGAAAGCCCGCAAGGGCATCACGATCCAATGCTCAAAAAGAACATGAATCTCCTGGTAGCCTCCGCTTTCGGTGACCTCACGGCGCAACTCGAACGACAGCTCCGCACTGACGGCATAGTCGCCGATCTGACGCCGGCCCAATCGGCCGATGAGTTGGTGGAGGCCTTGTTGGAACAGCGCTTCGACGGCTTGATAGCCGATTATACGCTCCACGACATCGATATCTGGAAACTGACGACCCTGGTTCGTTCCGGCCGATTCGCCGATCCAGCGGTGCCGATCTATCTGATTCAAGAAAGCTGCGAGACCGAAATCCCCCGCATCTTGGCCAATGAATACCGATTCAAGGTCGTGGCTTTGGAGCAATTGACGCGGATGCTCAAAACCCCGCCGGACCTCGATGCGTTCAAGCCGACCCTGTTGATCATCGAAGACGAGCCGGATGCCGCCAATATCGCTTTTCATGCATTGGGGGATGATTATCGGATCGATGTGGCGAAAGAGGGACGACAAGGTTTTGATCTGTGGCTACAGCAACGGCATGATCTGATTCTGTTGGATTTGATGTTACCCGGGCTTTCCGGCGACCGCTTGCTGACCGAAATACTGGCGGTCGACTGCGAGCAGCCGGTCATCATCGTGACCGCCTTTTCCGGCCTGGAAAATCACAAGAATCTAATGATCAATGGCGCCAGCGAGTTTCTCGGCAAGCCGTATTCGTTGATCGAGCTGCGTCACATGTGCCGAACGGTCCATCATCGGGCGCGCTTGGTCACAGAAATTCATTACCGGGAAGACCAATTCAAACTGATCGGCCATCAGCTCTGGCTGTTGGACCGGTGTCTAGCCAAAAACGATCATGTCAACAGTCATCGCGTCATACAACGCATGCAAGCGATCATTCCTGCCCTCTCGCCGAGCGACGACGAACAATTCAAGCTTTTGCAATCGGTAGCGTCACGGTAAAGACGCTCCCCGGATTGTTGCTTGTAACGTCGATTTCACCCGTCAGCAATTCGCAATACAATTTGGTGATGGCCAGTCCCAGGCCGGTGCCGCCGGCCGGGCGGCTGAGACTCATGTCCGCCTGCCAGAAAGGCTCGAAGATTTTATCGCGGTCGGCTTCGGCGATACCGCAGCCGGTATCGCTGACCCGGATAGTCAACTGCGCTCGGTGAATCGACCAGGCGATCTCAATGCGTCCTTGTTGGGTGAATTTATTGGCATTGCTCAACAGGTTCATCACGATGTGCGTCAACTTGTCTTGATCAGTGTCGATCTCGGCCGCCTCGCCGGTCATCCGGATGCGATTGCCGCTGTCTTTCGTAAGCGGCTCGATTTTTTCGACGCATCGCAGTACCAGGTTTCGAAAATTGAACTTCGCGATATAAAGTTGGGCTTTACCCGACTCTAGCCGGGCGTAATCGAGGATTTGATTGATCTGATGTTCGAGATTCCGAGCGCAGTCCAAACCCATCTGCAAACAATCTTCAGCAGTGAGTTGGCTCGATCCGTTCAACGCTTCGAGCGCAAGCTGCGAATAGCCCATGAAGGCGTGCAGCGGAGACTTCATCTCATGCGAGACTGTCGAGATGATCGTGGATTTATAGCGCGAAGCCGACAGCGCGCTGTTCAGCGCCGTTTGTAATTCGGCGGTGCGGGCAGCTACTGTATCTTCGAGTTCTTCTTCCTGCGCTTCGAGCTGATCCAGCATCCGATTCAGACGCTGCTTCAGTTCAATGATCTCTGCAGGACCTTCGAGCGATGTGCGAACGCCGCGACTTCCTTCGCCGGTTTTTTTCATGACCTCGGCCAAGTCCAGTAAGGCTCGGGTCCAGACGTCTGAAAAATGTTGCACGGAAACGAATATCAATAGCTCGAATACGATCACGCTGGCGATGCTGAGCCAAAGTATCTTCTGGATGACGTTTTCCATTCCTCGTTTTGAAACCACCAGTTCGACGAAACCGATCGGAGTTTTGTTGGTATTTTCGCTGGGCTCGGGATCGAGAAAATCATGAGTCTCGGGTAAATAATGGATTGGTGCATAAAAGCACCAGGTCCGGGGCAGTTCGAAGACGAAGGGATGTTCGACGCGATTCGCGTCGAAGCGGTTAGTCGCAGTAATCGGGCATTCGATGGCTCCTTCGGTCGAAGCCAAGCGCTCGCCGGAGCGCAAATAAATGCCGGTTTTTTCGATTACCGGATCCTTTTTGAAATGATCGACGATTTCGTTTGCTTTGACCGGGGAGGCGAGCGTGACGCTGAATTTGGCCGAATGGGCGAAAGTTTCTGCGTATTCCTGCCAATAATGAATAGTGTATTGGCGAGTATAGTTCGAGACGGCCCAGTAAATGGAGAGCAGCATGACCGTCGAAGCCAGCGCAATCGCGAACAAGACCGTTAGACTGAAGCGTTGGCGAAGATTGAATGAACGGGTCACGTCATTTGACCTGTAACTGGATGCGGCTCAAGACATCGGGCGCAAAGGAGAGCCCTAGATGTTTGGCGACGGTGGGATTCAAGGCGATATGGATGTGGGTCAGGCTTTCAAAGCCCGGTCCTGGGTGTTGGATCGTGAAATTGCCGACTTGCCGGCCCATCCCGATGTTGTCAGGATAAAAAACCATCAGCACACCTTGATTCAAATGAGCCAGGTTGGTGGATAAAAGGATGATTTTTTTTTGCCAAGCCAATTGCGCCAGTTCGTACAGAATATCTCGATCCAGTTGACTTGGAACAAGGACGGCATCGGTTTTTTGATCGGCTTGTTCCAGCAACTGCCATAATCGACGGGAATGGGTTAACGGGTCTTGATGAAGCTCTGGGACGATTGACGGTTGGCTGTTTAGGCTGTCTGGGTAGATTCTGATATGCAGTTGCCGAGGTGAGCCAACGATAAATACCCGTCGCAGGGAAGGGAGGATGGTTTTGATCTCTTGAAGCAGTCTACGGCTGTCGATGGCAAGGGTGACGCCGGCAAATTCATCGGGTTCGAATAAGGCGCCGGCCACGACCATTTTGTCGCGATGGCTGGTCGAGGCGATTCTGTCGGCTGTCGTTCTACCCAGGACGATAATGCGTTCGGGATTGGCTGCGCTCAGCACGCTATCGAGTTGGTCCGGTTGCATCCGTTTATCGACAGTTAAGAACGTGCTGTCCGGTAGTATCTGCCCGATGCCTTCGATGATGGCGTCGAAAATCCGTTGAGCGGGTGCTTTCGCTTGGGGTAATAGGATGAGCGTACGGGTGGGTTCCGCCTGGCAAGCGGAAGCGATGATCGGCAAAATCATCAAGGCGGCAACGATGGCACGCCTATAAATCTCTGGCCTCATGAATCGCTTTGATCCTTTTCAGTTCCCTGATGAAAGGCTGATAGTCCGCGACGCGCAGGGCATTCTTGATCCAATACTTGGGAGAGTCTACGCCGTGGTTCCAAAGCATGACCGCTTTGACGGTTTTGCCGCAGAGCTCGACTTGCATGCGTGCCTGGGGTATGCGCTTGTTTTTATAGCTATCGATGACGGTCAGTAAGGCTTCTACTGGATCGAAGGATCCGTCGGCGGAGACCTTTCCTTCCAGTGTATTCAGTCGCCGAAAAAATTCAAGGGTGTTGGGATCGTTCGCGACCATGATCAGCGCGGCCGCCAATACGCCGGTCACAAACAATTCCGGTTTTAGATCTAGCCGGTCCAAGGCCGTCAATTCCTCTTTTAAAGAATCAATCGCCTTTTTGATGTCGATTTCCTGTTTTTCCCGAACCGACCGTTTGTCTTGTTGTGCCCGAGGCTTGCCGCGCAACGCGATATTCAACGCTTCCGTGATGAAGCCTTGATTGAGGCGTTCCGAGCTAAAGTTCAGGCCTAATTCCTTATAGGTCGTAATCACCAGCTCATGTGGCGGTAATAACTCTAACCGTTCGTTGTATAGGCGCTGGCGCAGTTTGTCGAATTCCGCTTGGGAGACATCGTAGATATCCGCCGTGACCGTCTCGGGTTTTTGGATTGCGCCCGATTTCCATAACTGCAAGCGTTGCCTGCCGTTTAATTTACACAGCCGATCACCGTCTATCCGGATCAAGGCGACCGAGCGGAGAAGGGGTGATAGCGACGCAAGGGTATCCATGATCTCCCAATGCTTCGGAATGGCAGCGTCTGCTTGTGAAAAAAACAGAGGCTCTTCAATCTTCAACCAGTGGTCGAATGGCAGGGTGATGCGCTCGACATTACCAGAAATTGAGTCCTTCGTGGGTTTCATTATTGTTTTTTTATAAAATATAAACTATGATCATAAGCAATTGTTAGTAAATGGATTAACTATCTATACTTTTTATAATTTATTAACAATAAAATATGATCAAAATCACTATTGTCAGTACCAAGGGCGGTGTCGGTAAGACGACACTGACCGCCAATCTGGGCGGCATCCTGGCCGATTCCGGTTATCGCGTGCTGTTGATCGACGCGGACCCTCAGCCGACTTTGTCCAGTTACTATAAGATAAAATACCGGGCAAATCACGGGTTAACTCATCTGCTCGTCAACTCGTCGATCGAGTCGGTGATCAGTCAAACCGACGTCGAACAGCTCGACATCGTCCTGTCCGACGACCCTCAAGGCAAGTTGCGCGATTGGATTCGGGATACGGTCGATGGCCGGGTAAGACTCAAATATATTTTGAGCAAATGCGATGTGCATTATGATTTCGTGCTGATCGATACGCAAGGTGCCGTCGGCCCTTTACAAGATGCCGCTGTCGCTGCCGCCGATTTCATGCTCTCGCCGATTCCGCCGGAAATTCTATCGGCGCGGGAATTCGTTCGCGGCACAGTCGCGATGATTCAACGTTTGGAGCCGATGGCTCGATTGGGCGCTCCGATCGGCCCTTTACGCGGTGTCATCTACCGACAAGACCGCACCATTGATGCGCGCACGATCGCCGAAGAATTGCGGAAAGCCTCATTTTTGCCCAGCAAAGGAGCGATCACGATTCTCGATACGGTCGTTCCGAATGCGGTCGCCTATAGGGAAGCCGCAACCCATAAAATGCCGGTGCATCGGTTTGAACGAAAGCGCAAAGGCCCAACCGTCAGCGCTTTTGACACGATGCAAGCGCTGGCCCGCGAATTGATCCCCAATCTACCTAATTTGGATGCCAGTATGGAGGACGAGTAATGGCTTCCCGGCAGAAACGTCTTTCGCAAGATGAAGTCCAAGGTCTGTTGCTGGAGGGGCATTTCGGTTCCAACGACTCCGGGGAGGCGCTGCCGATATCTGACCCGATCACACCGGTACAATTGGTATTGGCATTGAACGAAATCAAAGCCTACGATCGAAATCCCAGGCGCGAGCACAATCCCGCCTATGAGGATATCAAAGCGTCGATCCGCGAACAGCGCGGTTTGAACAATCCTTTCAATGTGACTCGCCGTCCGGGCGAAACCCGTTACATGGTGCAGTCGGGCGGCAATACCCGCTTGGCCATTCTCAATGAACTGTACCGAGAGACGGGCGATGAAAGCTTCAATCGGGTGCATTGTCTGTTTGTGCCCTGGCAATCGGAATCCTCCGTATTGTGTTCTCATCTCATCGAAAATGAAATACGCGGGGAGATGGTCTTGATCGACAAGGCCTATGCGATCAGGGAGTTACAGAACCAGATGGAAGCGGAAGCCGGAACGAACTTTTCGCGCAGTGAATTCTGTAAACTCGTCAAAGAAAAGGGCTATGCCTTATCGCGGAGGCATCTGATCCGTTTCGATTATGCGCTGGAGTTGGATCAATCGATTCCCGTTGCGTTACGTAACGGACTCGGGGCCAACCGAATCGATGCAATTAAGAATACCGAAAAGGCGTACCGACAATACTGCCAGGATAAGACCGATCACTTTGCGCCGTTGTTTGCCGATGTCATGTCGGCTCATGACGGCGAACATTGGGATTTTGATGCGGTACGTCGGGCATTGGATAAAAAGCTGGCGGGTTATCTAAATACCACCGCCCAGCGCTTGCGGTTAGAGGTCGACGCACTGTTGTTCAAGCAATCAGCCGCCGATACTGAATACCAGCCAAATTCAATACAACAGCCAGTCGATGCAGATGACGCCAGGCACCCGCATGCAGCCATCGCCAATGCAAATTCGACATCCGACAATCCGCCAACGCATTCCGTCGATAATCAACAGCAAAAACCGACGCATAAACCCGACATCACAGCGAAACACGATGCGAATGGCGAGGCAGCCGGTTCTTTTGAGGAAAGGGGGACGGCAGAGGCCGAACGACTCGATGATTTCCTGGTTCCCGATTTGAGCGAAGCCGATCCAATGCGCGACGATGCCGGATTGGAATCGCTGCAGGACCGTTCTTATGCATTGGCCAAGCGTATCGCCAAATCCATCGACAAGGAACACCTGGTCTTGCCGATCGAACAGGGCATGGGGTTCGTCATCGAAAAACCCGACCAGGCGTTTACGTCCCATGACAGTTGGGGGCTTTGGTGGTTATTGCTGGGGATCGCCGAACAGAGCGTCAGTGAAGAGCGCATGTCGCTTTGGGAGCATACCGCCTTGTATCGTCTCTTTACCGCCGATAAGGCGGAACAATTGCATCAATTAGTCGGACCGGCACCCAGTTTGGCGATGTATCCGCATGAAGTGCTTCAGAATCCGGAGGTGATCGGGGACCCGGTTTTCATCGATATCGTTAAATTGATGGAAACTTGCCGTCTGATCCGTCATCGTTTCTCATCCACACGGCTATGGCCCACCAGGCGTTCAGCATAGCATCGAGGTCACTATGAACTTACAAGCCGAATTAGCCTTGCATACATTGATGTGCGTATCCCGTATGGCGGCGGAAGGAGATTATGAAACACCCCACCGCTTGGGACTGCGCAACGATCAAATCGAAAAGATCCTGGCACTCAGTGCGCAGGAAATCCATGAAATGGCGGCAACCACCAAGGCCGCCTACATGCAGATCCGCTTCGATTCCGACGCCTTGGATGCCGCAATGATGTTGTGCGGCCGGCGCATCCGGCAGCGCGAATTGATCCTGCAACTGTTGACGGCAGGAGCTTCCTTGCCTGTGATGCGCGCCTTGTTCGGCTTGACCAGCACCGATACCGCCGGTTACCGGAAATATCTGAACCTGCCCAAAGCTGACGGCCGACCGAGTATCCCTTCGGAAGACGAACAAGCCCGAATTTGGGAGCATTGGCGGGAGACCGAACAGGCATCGCTCTCTATCGCCGAGCGGCTGCTGTATGTCCATCAGCAAACCCAAATCAAAATCAGCGCGATCTGGCCATTGATCCAGGAATGGTTCGCCGGCTGTCTCGAAGGCGCCTATAACGGCGGACCGAATTGATGTTCGGTGGCATGCGGCATGACGGTTGTTCCCACGGCTTCCATTTCCGAATCGGTCAGGCGACTTGCGCAGCGGATTGCCGGTGAACTCGAATCGATCAAGCCGGCGACTTCGGAGCAGTCGTCGACCGATTCGCTGCTCTATCTCGGTCACTGGCAAGACGCGATACCGCGATCCATCTGGGTGGATCCCGATTTGGATGCGATCGATGTTCGCTGTTGGGGCATCATTCGAACTCAAGCGCTGGCCGGTTCGGCCGTCATCTTGTCATTGCACCGGTTATTACAAGCGCAATTGGGCTACTCCAAGCCAACCGTATCGAAGGTGCTGTTCGTCTTGCGCTTGACCCGCTGGATTTCGATGTGTTCGGAACTGCGTCACGAGACCGGGCGGTTCAAGGGACATATCTATGCGATCCACGACAGCCCCATTTCCATCACCGATGCGATGTATCTGGATACCGATTATATAACCTTCGTGAAACAACAACGTGAGCATCAACACAAGCAAATCAGACGTATTGCCAGTGCGATCTGGCAAGGGATTCATGATTCGATCGCCAGTCATCACAGTTTTATCGACGACCAACCCGGTTCAACATCGGCCATTGATGATTTCTTTTGTCGAGTCAACGGCCAAGACCGGGTTAATCTGCTTAACTCGGGACACCGGGTCAATTTAATTGACCTGGTTCAAACGCCCCGGGTCAATACGATTAACCCGGCTCGAGAACAAAAAGAAACACAGGAAAATCAATCGGATAAGAGCGCGGTTAAGCAAATTGACCGCGCTCGCCTATATACTACTACAACTACTACAAGTAGTAGTTGTAGTAGTTTTATTAAAAAAACTACTACTACAAATTCGCCGGAATCGAAAAATCGAACAGACGATGAGCAAACGAGCGCGCTGATTTTTCCGCCCGACTTCAACGCCAGCGAACGGGAATTGGCTTGCCTGTACCTGAAAGCCATCGATCCGGAACATCGGCAGAGCTTTCTCGATGAAACCGCAGCGCAGATCGAAGCCAAACGCCAAAGCAGCAAACCGATCCGTAATCCCGTGGCTTATCTGGCCTGGCTCTGTAACGAACAGGCGAAGGGCAACACCTTGCTGACCAGTCTGAGCATTCGTTATCGGGAAAACCGCGAACGAAAACGTAACGCAGAAGCGCAAGTCAGGCAAAAACAACAGGAACTCGCCCAGATGAGCCAGACTGGACAGGAAGCGGTCGCAGACGGTAAGGCGAAATCCGGCCAATCCAGGAAAACTAATCCCACGCAACGACTGCGCGACGCATTGAACCGGCGGGGAAAACCGAAATGAGGGTGTGCGACCCGCACACCCTTAAACCAAACGGAAAGATCCGCACAATTGACGAATAATCCGATTGTTATCTGCGAACAAGTATCCGTAGCGCCGAAAATGAAACGAACGGATGCCGGCCAACGAGACGAGAATTGACTTTTTACCCTGTGCGGGTCGCACACCCAGCACCAAGACCGGACGATCCGGCCATGATTGCAATATGTCGAATCGTATGCAATCGGTCATGTTTGGGCTTAGCGTGTTCGGAGAATGAGATTTTACCCCTGTGCGACCCGCACACCCCAGAGTCATATGGAAAGATCTGCACAGTGGGAGAAAAATCCGGATGTTATCTGCGATCACGCATCCGTAGCGCCGACAATGAAACGAAGGAATGCCGGCCAACGAGACGAGAATTGACTTTTTACCCTGTGCGGGTCGCACACCCAGCAACAAGACCGGACGATCCGGCCATGATTGCAATACGTCGAATCGTATGCAATCGGTCATGTTTGGGCTTGGCCTGTTCGAAGAGTAAGAGTTTACCCTGTGCGACCCGCACACCCTTAAACCAAACGAAAACGACCTGTGCGACCCGCACACCCTAAATCGCTTTTTGGACCTGTGCGGGTCGCACAGGTCTTTCACAACAGCAAGAGGACGGAATGATGAATGCTTTCTTTGAAACTGAACCGACACAAGCCGAAACATCCCGATCGCCGCGTTCGATTTTCGAGCAACCGGGCGGCCTTCGGAGTCAGACCCGTATGACGATACAAACCCGGCAAGCCCAAAAGTTAGTCGTCGGGCGAAAGCGCAGTCCGCAGGTCGAGCCGATCATCGGTCTTTTGGATTTCGGCCGCCGTATGAAATTGATCTGGCTGTCGTCGGAAGCCGACGATCCTTTTGCCGATTGGTTTTTATTGCGAATCGAGCAATCCCTGGAGGAAAGCAAAAAGCTGATCCAGGAAAAGACCGTTTGGTTGAACAAGCGCATGACCGAACTCCAAGGTTTCGACATCCAGGTCGCCAACTCGCTGGAACCGCTCCATGTGCCGATATTTTTCCAGAACCCCTATGGCTACATGGGCGCATACTTGGTTGCCGATTACGACGATTTGGCCCGCAGCGTGTTTACGGCCAGGCATATTGCCTTGATCGACCGGGCTTTGTCCGAGCAATTGCTGCAGGCGACCGGAAAAGCCATTCGCCGTACCTTCAACCTGGCCGGTCAATGGAAATTCACCGGCGTCACGCGCGAGGACATGCGAGCGCAAAATCCCAATGCCGTGCGGGCGGTCGAAATCTTCGGCGAATGCCCCGAACCGATCTTATCGACAAGACTTCGCGCGGCATTGGCTCCGGAAATCAGAGTGAGAACACCGAGCAAACCGGTGACCGTTCAGGTGAAACAGAGCGATACTGCCGAAGCGATCCCGCTAACAGAGTCGATCGATAACCGGTTGGTCGAGGCTATCGGTATCGATCCTAAGTCCGAAGAAACGGAATCCGATTCGGTTCCGGGTAGATAACAGCGCTTACAAAAGGTTTTACCTTTTAAGGGTAAGGGGGCGAGCCATGTGTTCGACACTGGATCTTCCATTCAAGCAAATAATCCCTTCCTTTTTGCCGTTTACAACGGAAGCCGGAGCCTGGCGCAGAATTCAGCAACTTGAGACTGAAAACGAGCAAATCCGGCATCTGATGCTCGACTGCGCAAGGGCGTTCAGACAAGTGATTGCCGAACCGCGCGAAATCTATCTGACAGTGCAGCAAGTGCGCTCGTTGACGGTGTATATCCGCTGGCGGCGCAAAGGCGTGCGGGGACGGCAAGGTTATCTGTTACTCGATAGCGAAGCAGGCAAAGCGTTTTTACTGCGCCAATCGGAAGCCGTTCGGCAATGTTACCGGCGATTCGATCGATGGGCCTTGGATTTGAATCTGGCCCACTCCTTGCGGCTGAACGAGATCAAGCGGCTGAAAACCTATCTTCAGCATACCGCCCGGCGTCATGAGATGACGGAATAAAACCCTTGAAATGGTAAACACGGTTTCGACTGGTCTTTGCTGAAAAAAATCGCTAAGGTCACCGTTAGCATAGACGGCAGTGCTTCACCGTTAGCGCCTTCGCTTGTCTTAAATGTAATTAGGAGATCGACATGATCAATGAGTTTAGCGGTATCGGCAATCTCGGTAAAAATCCCACGTTGACGCCTGTCGTCGTCGACGGTGAATCCAGGAAAGTCGCCAACCTGCGGGTGTATTTCGACCGACCAGTCGGCGACGATTTCAAGGACAAAGGCGGATTTTGGTTGAATGTCGATATCTGGGGCTTTCGCGCGGAGGAAGCCATTCGTGTGTTGAAAAAAGGCGCCAGGGCGTATTTTTCCGGAACAATGCGGATGGAGGAATGGACCGATGAAGAAAGCGGCGAGATTCGTTCGGAAATGCGCCTGTCGGCGGATTATTTTTTCATTGATTCGATGTGTGTCGAAAATGTCATCTATCGCGAGAAAAAACAGCAGGTGGAGAGCGATGTGGCGGCATGACGGACAACAACACGCCAGTCGTTTACAAGTACAGCACTTGTTGAAAGGCGATGCGTGTATCAACCCGAGCACAGGGCGTTGGGAATGGGTATGACCGCCGGTCGAAGGTTATCGCATGAATAGACAGACTATTCTCAATCTCGACGGCAAACCGTTCGAAAGAATGGAGACCGCTGAGCAAATGCGGGACCTGTTGAATCGGGAGTCCTCTCGTTTTCAAGAAGGGAACCGTTATCGGGTCGATGAAACGGCAGATGAAAACACCATTCCTAAATTCGTCGTGGTTAGAGCTAGAACGGCGAAATCTAAGCCACGCGCTGCACGAGCCGAAATCAGGGATTATGCCGGCGAGCAACCTGGAGCAACAAAAATTTACCATCAGGCCTTGCGTGTCTATCTCTTTTCGTTGCCGTGGTTTTTGGCAAGCACGGCGATGTATCTCTTCGCGAAACAGTTGTGGGTATTCATTTTGACGGCAATGGGCGTGACGCGATTGCCTGCGTGGATCGATGCGTCGTTGTTGATCGATGTAACCGCTTGGATCGGTCTACTTTGGCTAGCATGGCTGGTGATTGGCGTGTTGACGGCCTATTACGGCACAACCTTGACCGTCGACGAACGGGGAATCACGTATCGACGCGGGATTTTGGTAAGAGACGTGACTCACGTTCGTTTCAATGAAATTCGCAGGGTCGGTTTACGCCAGGGGCTGCTGGACCGCTTGTTGAATACCGGCATTTTGGAATTTGCGTCCTCGGGAACCGATGATGTCGATATCCGCTTTATCGGCATCGCCAACCCTGCGCGGGTCAGGGCGGAAATCGAGGAAAGGATTGAAGTGAATGCGTAGGAAGTTTTATGGGCAGGATTGAATTTAGCGTGATGACCCAGGAGAAATAAAGCGATGACCGCCTTGTATCTCTGCGAAAAACCCAGTCAGGCCAAGGATATCGCACGGGTCTTGGGCGCGAACCAGCGGCGGGACGGTTATTTCGAGGGGCCGCAAACGATCGTGACCTGGTGTTTCGGGCATTTGTTGGAAATGGCGGCGCCCGAAGATTACGATCCGGAACTGAAAACCTGGCGATTCGAGACCTTGCCGATCATCCCTGGTCAATGGGTCTGGAAAGTGCGCAAGGATGCAAAAAAACAGTACAACATTATTGTCGGCTTGTTCAAGAAAGTCGATGAAATCGTCATTTCGACCGACGCCGACCGTGAGGGCGAATCGATCGCGCGGGAAGTCATGGATAGAGGCGGGTGGAAAGGCCCGGTCTCGCGCTTGTGGCTGTCCGCTCTGGACGATCAAAGCATACGGAAGGCCTTGGCCAATAGACTTCCCGGTGAACGAACGGCATCCCTGTACGCGGCGGCCGTGTCGCGTTCCAAAGCCGATTGGCTGGTGGGCATGTCTTTGTCCCGGCTCTATACGCTATCGGCTCGGCAATCCGGATACGAAGGCGGGGTGATGTCGGTCGGCCGGGTGCAGACGCCGACGTTGAAACTGGTGGTGGATCGCGATCGCACGATCGAAAACTTCAAGCCGGTACCGTATTACGACGTCATGGCGACGTTTCAACCCAGTGACCGGGAAAGTTTGACCGGTCAATGGCAAGTTCCCGATGACCTGAGCGACGACGAGGGCCGTTGTCTCAAGCGTGCGGCGGCCCAAGCTGTGGCAGATCGGTGCCGGGGTAAGACGGCAGTGATAAGCAGCGCCGTCACAAAGCGGGTGAAAGAGTCCGCGCCTCTGCCTTATTCACTGTCGGCCTTGCAGCAAGAGGCCTCGAATCGCTTGGGCATGGGCGCTCAGCAAGTGCTCGACACCGCCCAGGCATTGTACGAAACCCATAAACTGACGACTTATCCACGGACGGACTGCGATTATCTGCCGCAAGCGCAATACGAGTCGGCGGCGGACATTATCGAGGTATTGAAAGGCGACGACGAATTCCGAACGATCGCGGAATGCGCCGACTCCTCGATTCGTTCGAAAGCATGGAACGATAACAAGATCACCGCGCACCACGCCATTATCCCGACCGGCGTGAAACGCAAGAGGGCGCTCGATACGAACGAAAGCCGGCTGTATGGCTTGATCGTTCGGCGTTATCTGGCCCAGTTTTATCACGATCATGAATACGACCAAACCATGATCGAGCTCGCCATGGGTGATGATCGATTCAAGTCGACCGGCAAGCGGGTCATTGAAGCCGGCTGGAAACTCGCCCTGCAAACGAGCGATCAACTCCACAAGAACGATCAACAGGACATGAATGACCAAGAAACGGAACTGCCGAAGTTGAGCAAGGATGACAGGGTGAGCGTTGTCGATTGTCGGGTTGACGATAAACAAACCAAGCCGCCGGCGCGGTACACCGAAGGCACCTTGATCCAAGCGATGAAGAATGTCGGCAAGTTCGTCGAAAATCCGGCCCTGAAAAAGCGCTTGAAAGAAACTTCCGGCATCGGCACCGAGGCTACCCGAGCGTCGATCATCGAGCTGCTGTTGAAACGCGGATTCATCGACAAGCAAAAAAAGAACTATCTGGTTAGCTCGGACAAAGCCCGCAGTCTAATCGACGCCTTGCCGGAACCGGTGAAAGATCCGGCGACGACGGCGGTGTGGGAACAGGCGTTAGAAGATATTGCTCAAGGAAACGGGAATCCCGACCGCTTTGTCGAAGACCAGGCCAGGATGGTGACCCGGTTGGTCGAGCAGGTGAGACAAGGCGTGCCGGCGGAGTTGAAAGCGTTAGGGGCGAACACGCCTAGCTATGAATGTCCGGAGTGTGGTCATCCGTTGGTTAGGCGGAATGGGAAAAAGGGATTTTTTTGGGGCTGTCGTCAGTATCCGGAATGTCAGGTGGTGCTACCGGACGACAATGGCAAACCGGGCAAACCCAAGGAAAAGGCAAAGCCGACCGGGCAGAAATGTCCTGAATGCGGGCAAGGGGAACTGGTGCAGCGAACCGTTCGTAACGGGAAAGCGAAAGGGAAAAGTTTTATAGGCTGTAGCAGGTATCCTGAATGCAGTTATACCGAAGGTTAGCGGGTGCGGCCTCGTTCATGCGACCGTTGCGCTAACGATCAGCGGCCATTTTTTTTGCAATGCAAGAACAGGAGTGAATGATATGTCCTCTATCGAAACGAATAACGGTCGCCCGAATAGCTCGCCGGATCGCTTTTGCTTGAGTATTGTGAGCGATTATATCGCGGCGAATTGGGCGGATTTTTCGGATTACGCGAAACACTGCGAAGTTGATCCGGAGGATCTCTATCAAAAGATTTCAGGTGATGGCAATGCGCAGAATGAGTGTGTTGACGGTAAGAGAGCTTTCGATAAGATGCAAAACAGTAGATTAATAACGACCTGAAAAAACTTTCTCGACCTCACCGCTTGTCGGTGAGTCCTTTTGCCGCCGCGAGTCTGCGTATCCGGTGGCCGGTTCCTGCGGGGATCGTGCAGACTATCAAGATACTATCCGGACAGAGGTGCTTTAACCCGTCCGTACCTTTCAATTTTTACCCGCCGGGGGAACCAGTTCCCCGTGGGGTCGAACTGTGTTTTTCCGGTTTTTTTTGTCCTTTCAACGGAGAAACATCATGTCTGAATCAACTCAAAACCAAACCAACTACTTCGACCTTCACATCACTGGCGTCGGCTACGTCAATCGTATTCGCGAAGTGCCTGTGAAACGGGGTGAACACTTTTGGGCCTGCGATATCGCGGCACTCCACGGCGCCGAAGATGCGATCGAATACACCCGTTTCGATTGCCGCGTGAGCGGTTCGGAAGCGGCCAAACTGATCAAACGCCTGGACAAAGCGTGCCGAGACAAGAAAAAAATCCTGATCGGATTCAAACTGGGCGATCTTTACGCTGAGACTTTCGTCTACGAGAAAGGCGATAAAGCCGGCCAGACCGGCGTCAGCCTGAAAGCCAGGTTGCTGTATATTTCTTGGATCAAAGTGGATGGCGAGAGCGTCTATATCGCTCCGCCGAAACAAGAAGGTTCCCAAGAGGATTCCTACGAAGATTCCATAGAAACGGAAGCAGAAACGGAAGCTTCTACAAGCGCCTAATCTCGCATCATTGACATTTCTTTCACTCGAACCACAGGCCGTATTAGGTCTGTGGTTCTTCTTTTTTTTGAGCACGAAAAAAGAGGGCATAACGATGTGTGTGATGCAAAAAGCCGAAGTGGTGATTAGAATGTGGAGCCGGGATATCGCAGATTCCGACCGGTACTTCCAGGATGATATTGTGTCGCTGACGAAAAGCGATCCGGATTGGATTGCCCGGACAACAAAAAAAGACGATATTTTTCTAGGGCCGTTTTGCTACGTCCCTTGGGAGCTGGAGATACCTTTCTGAAATGGAGTGAACCATAATTGGCCGAATACATTTTTTCACCCGTGGCGGCTTCGGTAAAGCCGCGCCCTTAGCGGACTGCGGTTCGCGCTCTTTGACCGGTGCGCCTGCGATTCCCGGTCGATAGCCTGATTGATTCGTCAGGCTGTAGCAGGTTTCATGGAAATAGTCGGGATTTAAAACTACGGCCGTCCTTAACACGGACGATGGAACCAGACAATGGGGCGGTGATTGTTTTACCCCGAATTCCGGCTGTTGTCCGATCAAACGCCAACTGTGAATGGGCGTTGCTCATCTACCCTCGATTGAAGCAATCGGTCGGTCATTGACCTGTTGAGGATCAGGGAGGATCTTCGACCCCTTTTATTTTTTCACTCTTTTTCTGCTCTCATCGTTTGGTTTTCAACTCTCATGGTTTGGTTTTCGCAGAATGTCTTGAAAATAGGGCATTCTGCGAAAGTGCGATAGGCGTTTTTGCGTGACGACACCGGCCGCCATCGTCGGGAAATGATGGAACCCTTTGTGCGGTAGACCGTGCGCAATCGTATGGCTTTGAACACTCGAAGGCGAGTCAGGCAAGCATAATAGTCGGTTTTTTAATGGGGAAACAGGCTTTAGTTTTGTAACGAGTGTGCTGAATAATCTCGATCGAACATTGATCGGATGGGCGGTCGTCATTAACGCGTTTTCACAGTGGCCTGTCTTGGAATCTCATGATGGGCTTTAGATTACACAAATAGCGTGCGCAGAGAGAGTCATCTTTGCGCACCTGATTTTTTTCGAACGTCTTGTTATCGAGACCGAGAGGCATTGGAAAAAAATCAGTTTACCGTGGTCACTGCGTTTCAGTGGCATCCTTTAGCCGTCGCGAGTCTGCCTAACCGGCGGCCGGTTCCTGCGGGAATCGCGCAGACATTTTTTAAACCCAACCGGGAAACGATTTCCCGGTTGGGACGTGGTTTACCCGGTTATTTTTAACTTCAATCGGAGAAACCGCAATGAAACATTCAACACTCGCAGTTCGCATGGCGCCGACTGCCGATCCACAAGCGCCATTGACCGAAGTAGAGGTGGCGTCATGATCAGTTTATCGGGCACGCTGACCGTCAGGATCATCAACGGCCGCAACGGCGAATTCCGAGTCGGGTCTCTGCATACCGAGATCGGCGACTTCGCGGTCAAAGATCCGGTATTGGATCAATACGACGAAGGCTGTTATGAGGGGGTGTTCGGCATCAGCCGGGTATTTTCATCCTCCTATACTGCTACTAGCCGAATCGTGATCGAAACCCGAGCGGTGCTGGAAACCATCGCGCTGGCCAATGTCAATACATTATCAGCGGAGGAATCCGAACCGATCGAGCAAGACCCGATCGATGAGGATGAACCACGGAAAGAGCCCCATTCGACTGAAACGGCTCAGACTAGCGAGTCGTCCTTGCCGGAAGAGCAGGAAGCAGAATCCGGACAAGGCGACGAGGCGAATACCGACCCGGACGCCCAGTTGTTCGGTTTGCTTTGGCCGCTTCAGGATTCGGTAAAACTCGATCCGACCGTGGATCGCGGCCGGTTTCGGCGTCAACGCGACCGGCTGAAAGAACTGGGCTATCAGTTCAAACCGGTCGGCCAGGTTTGGCTGAAAGGATAATGGCTGGATAGTGTTTTAATCTAATACGGACCCGAACAGGGAGCGATCTCCCGTTCGGGGACGCGTCCTGAGGGTCGAGGAGACTGGTGATGTTAGTCATAGATGAACTACACGATGTGTTCTGCGACGCCTTGGTCGATGATGACGGCTGGTTGGTATTCGCGTCCTGTTGGGGGCGTGATACCGCCATTCAGGAATTGTTGGCTCGGCTGACCTTGCCGAGCTGCGAAGGCGGATTAAGCAAACTGACCTTTTTGGACGATGCGATGAATCGTACGGTAGGTATCGGCAATCCGGACCGGCTGGACAAGATGACCGGCAGAATGCCGAAAGCGAATTTGTTCGGCGATATCGTCCATTTATGGTTGTTCGACAAGAAGGCGGTAACGCCCGATTTCGTCAATCGGCGGGCTTATTTGCTGTTGTTGCCGGACCAGGATGACTACGCGGCAACCTGGGCCTTGATTAAATCGGTTTGCCCACTGCCGTTGCTGGATTATTGGCAGGACGCCGTCGTCAATGTCTGCCGCCGAAACGGATGGTTAAAGGGAATCAAAGGCTATCGGATCAACGCGGTTAGCATCGATCTACCCGATGAGGAATTCGGAGCGCAACTCGGCGACATGATCAGGCAAGGATTGTTGGAACTGGATAGCGATGACAATGGGACGATGGCGAAAGCGTATCGCCATCCCGATTTTTAACAATACGCGTATTTATCAACCCAACCGGGGAAATATTTCCCCGATGGGGCGTGTTTCTCCGGTTTTTTTTCATTAATCAATCAGGAGAAACACCATGGCTCTCATGTTTCAAAGAATTGCCCGTAACTATGTTAAAGACGGGTATTTTCCGACCGACAGCGATACCATCGAACGGGTGTTGTCGTTACTCAAGCCCTGTAAAAGCGGCCGTATGCGGATCATCGATCCCTGCGCCGGCGAAGGGGCGGCGCTCGCCGAATGTGGGCAGCATTTACAAGATCCGGAAGCGGACAGAAACGTCGAATCCATCACCGTTGAGACTTTCGGCGTGGAATACCACGTCGATCGCGCTCACCAGGCCAAGCAATTGTTGACGCGTTGCCTGCACGGCGATTTTCAGGACACTCTGATCACGCCGCGAAGTTTCGGTTTAGTGTGGCTGAATCCGCCTTACGGCGATGTGGTCTCCGATAACGGGCAGACAGGGGATAGCCGGCGCAGCGGTAAAAAGCGTCTGGAAAAAATATTTTTTCGGCAGGCGGCCAGGCTGTTGCAGTACGGTGGTGTGATGGTGTTGATCGTGCCGCATTATACGCTGGACCACGAGTTCCGGAAATGGCTCGCGGCCGGTTTCGACCGGGTGCAGGTGTATCTGGCTCCGGAGCAACAGTTTAAACAGATCGTTGTGTTGGGGATTAGAAAACGCACAACGTCGTCCGATCCGGTTTACCGAGAATCCCTCGACCGATTGGAGGCATTCGCTCAGCTTGACGTCGCGGAAAAGCCGGTATTGCCGAGCCGGGAATGGCCTGACGACGACTGTTACCGGGTGCCGCCGTCGACGGGGGAAATTCGCTTCAATGCCGCCCGGATCGACGAGGCGCAGCTGCGCGAGGAAATTGAGAAGTATCCCTGCTTGTGGCCGCAGTTTGGCGTGGCCATGTCTCGACAGCTGGGCAACGCGCAAAGGCGTCCGCTGATGTCTTTATCCGATTGGCACTTGGCGCTGGCGTTGGCCGCGGGGCATGTGTCCGGTATCGTGCAGTCCAATGACGGTCGTAAAACCTACGTCGTCAAAGGCGATACCTTCAAGGACAAAAAACATACGGTCCAGGTCGAGGAGCAGGGCGGCGGCGAGTTTCGGGAAATCCGAATCGCATTGGATGTATTCGTACCGCAAATCAAAGCTATCGACTTTACACCGGATAGCCCGACCTTCGGCGAAGTGTTGACGATTCAATAAGGCGAAAGCCTGGAACTTCCGAACGATCGGGAGTTCTTTCGAGCCGCTTGAATGCAAGGCGGCTGGAAAGAACTCGAAAGCCTGCGCTGTCGCCGGCCATGAATCAGGTGAAAGAGCTTCCAAGAGCTTGACGTGATCACTGCGTTTCAGTGATGACCCTTAGCCGCCGCGAGTCTGCATCATCCGACGGCCGGTTCCTGCGGGAATCGTGCAGACGCCTTAGTCATTATTCATCAACCCAACCGGGGAAACCAATTCCCCGGTGGGATGCGTGTTTCTCCGGTTTTTTATTCACTAATCAGGAGAAACACCATGCTGTATATCAAAAAAGCCAATGGCGAATACACAGTAGCCGATGAGGACGATGTCATCTACGAAGCCATCACCATCTATAACCGTTATTTTGCCAGAGGCGAAAAATTAGACTCACCCGATAAGGCACGGGATTTGATCAAGTTGAAACTGGCATCTTATGAACACGAGGTTTTCCTGTGCCTGTTTCTGGACAATCAGCACAAGGTGATTGCTTGTGAGGAGCTGTTCAGAGGCACGATCGATAGTGCCAGTGTGTATCCGCGCGAAGTCGTCAAGGCCGCATTGCAGCATAATGCGGCAGCGTTGATAGTCGCGCACAATCATCCCTCCGGCGTTGCGGAACCGAGCGTTGCGGATAAGGCGATTACCGAAAAGCTGAAGCAAGCCTTGGGCTTGATTGACGTTCGCGTGCTCGACCATTTTATTGCCGGGGAAACGGTGTATTCGTTTGCCGAACAGGGATTAATTTAATCGACGACAATTCAAGATCTGTAGAGTGGTCAAGATTTGTAGAGTGGTATTTTTTTAACGTTTAACCCGCCGGGGAATCAACTTCCCGGGTGGGTGTTGTTTCCCCAGGCGTTATTTTGAGGTGAAACAGCGATGATTGACACAAACCATGAAGGCGCAGTAACGCTTGAAACAGCAGTGATTGACGCGGTGGACGTCGACGCACAGGAAGCCGACAGAGAACTGGAATCCAACCTAGAACAGGAGTCCAATAGAGAACAGGAATCCAACAGGATTCCCTTAAACGATTTCCTGACCGAATTCGGAGACGGTCTGATGGCATCGGTATCCAAACAATTGCCGCCGGTGTACGACCCAGGCCGTCCCAATCCGCAATGGGACGAAATCATGGATAGCTTAAAACGCCGTCCGTTTGACGCTCAGCGGGAACGGGTACATGCGGCCTGTCAACTGTTGGTTGAACAAGGCGAACCGGCTGCCGTTTTGAACGGTGAAATGGGCTGCGGAAAGACCATGTTGGGGATTGCAGCGGCCGCCGTATTACACGCGGAAGGCTATCGGCGAACCTTGGTGATTTCCCCGCCGCATTTGGTCTACAAATGGCGTCGGGAGATTTTGGAGACCGTTCCGGATGCCAAGGTTTGGGTGCTCAATGGACCGGATACCGTTCGGCAACTGTTGGCAATCCGGGCGAATCGCAGCGTTTCGCCGTCGGCGCCTGAGTTTTACGTGATCGGCCGCGTCCGCATGCGGATGGGCTTCGATTGGCGCCCGGCGGCGCTGGTCAGGCGAGTTCATGAACGGGTCGTCGTTCCGGAAACGGAGACGCAACCCAGGCGGACCTATATGGCCAGCTTTGAATTCGCCGCTTGTCCGGCATGCGGGAGCTTTGTGGTCGATGACGAAGGCGAACGGCTGAGCGCGGCGCGATTTAAACGCGGAGACGATAGTCGCCATGCGTGTTTGCACTGCGGTTCGCCATTGTGGACCTTGAAGCGCAACAATCCGCCCAAGGATTTTCATGAAATCGTTCATGATGCGCTGTGCCAAATTCCAACAATCGGTCCGAAAACAGCCCATAAGCTGCTGCAAAAGTTCGGCACCGACACCTTGTCGGCCATGTTGTCGGATAACGTGTTCGAGTTCATCAATCTGATGGACGAACACGGCGACCTGGTGTTTTCCGATCGTCAGGCAAGACGGATGGAGCGATCGCTGGCCAAGCAAGAGATCGGCTTCGGCCAAGGCGGCTATCAACCGTCTGAGTTCATCAAGCGCTATCTGCCCGATGGATTCTTCGACCTGTTGCTGGTCGACGAAGGCCATGAGTACAAAAACTCGGGGTCTGCGCAGGGGCAGGCGATGGGCGTGTTGGCCGAAAAAGCGCGTAAAACCGTATTGTTGACCGGCACGCTGATGGGCGGCTATGCCGACGACCTGTTTTATTTGTTGTGGCGAATCATGCCGGCGCGAATGATCGAGGACGGGTTTCGCTATAACGGCCGGAACAACCTGGGATCGGCCGCCATGAGCTTCATGCGTCAGCACGGGGTACTCAAAGACGTATTCAAGGAGACCAACGACGGCAACCATCGCACCGCCAAAGGCAAGAAAATGACAGTGCATACCTCGAAAGCGCCGGGATTCGGGCCGAAGGGCGTGCTGCGTTATGTGTTGCCTTATACCGCGTTTTTGAAACTCAAGGACATCGGCGGGAACGTGCTACCGGATTATCACGAATCGTTTGACGAGATCGCGATGAGTCCGGTGCAGAGAGAGGCTTACGACAACTTGAGCGGTGTCTTGACAACCGAAATGCGCAAGGCGCTGGCCAGGGGCGATAAAACGCTGCTGGGCTTGGTGTTGACGGTGTTGCTGTCATGGCCGGATACCTGTTTTCGATTGGAAGAAGTCCGTCATCCGAGGACCCAGCAGTTATTGTTGACGATGCCGCCGGTGTTGGGAGACGAGCCCAGTCCGAAGGAATCAGCGTTGATCGAGCTGTGTAAACAGGAGAAAGCTCAAAACCGGCGGGTGTTGGTATATACCGTTTATACGGGTAAACGCGATACCGCAACCCGTTTGAAGAAGACGCTGGAAAGCGCCGGCTTCAAAACCGCCGTGTTGCGGTCGAGCGTCAGCACCGACCGGCGCGAAGACTGGATCATGGATCAAGTGGACCGGGGCATCGAAGTGCTGGTCTGCAACCCGGAGTTGGTCAAGACCGGCTTGGATTTGCTGGATTTTCCGACGATCTGTTTCATGCAGTCGGGGTATAACGTGTATACCGTCCAGCAAGCCGCCCGACGTTCCTGGAGGATCGGACAGAAACAGCCGGTAAAGGTGCATTACCTCGGCTACGAAAACACCGCGCAAATCGCCTGTTTGGCTCTGATGGCGAAGAAAATAGCGGTCAGCCAATCGACATCGGGCGATATGCCGGATACCGGTCTGGATGTGCTCAACTCCGATGGCGATAGCGTCGAAGTGGCGTTGGCCAAGCAATTGATTGCGGCCTGATATTATTAACTTGCCCCCGTTATGGGGGCTTTTTCCAGGTTTTATGTCTAACAACGAAGGCATCGAACCTGGAAAAAGCGGAACATTTTGACAGTGTTCACTGCGTTTCAGTGATAACCCTTAGCCGCCGCGGTTCTGCTATATCCGGCGGTCGGTTCCTGCGGGAATGGTGCAGACGTTTTCATCAACTCAACCGGGTAGACCTTAAGAGTTCCTTCGTAAATGAGCAACAATCAGGTATGCTTCAAATGAATAGAATGTAGACTAATGTTTACACCTTGCGAATGAAGGAAACGGCCATAACCGGCCATTTAGGGTGCTGGCGAAATTTTCGACCCCTAAGTTCAGCGAATGACAGCTTTTCGGCAAGCAAATCGACATTATGACTGAGTCAGTACGGCCACTTTGCGACATTCAAGTATTTCTGTGTAGGTCGGCTGTAAAACAGAAAGCTGTCGTTAACGTGGAGCGAACCGGGCACCCTGCCGTTGGCGCTCCGGTTGAGCGCAGAGGTAGACAACAATTGCTCTACTTCGTGCTTGGCCAAGATGGCTGGGAATACTGAACAAGCGCGCCGGAGTAGTTGCTTGCCAGAGCTACAAGTCTTATGAAGAGTTCCAAGCAGCCGTGAACATCGTCCAGCAACTTCTGCAGAGTTGAATCATCCATGTTTAGCTCGTCTGCATGCGCAGATTGGTTCCTCAGTCTGTTCCAGATCGGGATCAAGTGTTTTGGAATCGAGCCGGAGGTCTCAAGCGCATGAAGTGCGCTCTTTGATGTTTGGGACAGCGCATTCGAGAGACTGCTTCTGACTCGCTGCTTGACTCTGTCCCCAACCTTTATCTCATCAAGTGCGGATTGAAACTCCTGAACCTGTGCCACAAAGTCTGCGTCTGGTTTCCCCAGATCTTTAAAGTAGGCTTTGAGCAACCCTTCAATTGCAGTTGAAAGTACCAATGCTTGATTCTCAATATTTCCACCGTAGGCCGAGTAAATTCGGTACCAATATCCAGCGGCTAGAGAATGCCTATTTTTCCCAAGTTTAGAGAATGTCCGAACGAAATCGGCGAGGTCATCTGAGTAGGTAAGACTTATCTGAGGTAGTGCAGGCAGAAACCGGTCGGCGCGATGTATGTCTCGCCTCGAGAAAAGCGTTGTACGAATGACACTTCCATCATTCCAAGATTCAAAGAATGGCTGCAGGTAGTAGCCGGTGGCAAATGAAATGGAATCAATGATGCAAGTAGCATAGTCATTCGGATTCTCGATCTCCGGTACGGAGATAGAAATACTTGTGTATCTGTCCAACTTGGTGACAGAGATAGGCCCGTCTTCGACCGCTACTGTGAACCGAGATCGCGAAATACTTTTCTCCGAAACATCACGATCATTCCAAGGTAAATCGACCAAGGTTGAAACGCCGAAGTGAATCTTCCGTTGCTTGCCTGGCGTATGCTCGAGCTTTGTCGTAGATGTGAGGTCGTTTACCTTTGCGCGGATGATTCGCCCCTGCGCAGGCATGCTGAGGTCACCTGAGGCCCAAACTCGATCGGCGAACCACTCTCGTCCATGCATATCCATTCCAGCGAGTGAGAAGTACTTGCTCTCCGGAATGATCTTGCCGGGGGGGAGTTGCGGCCTTGCGAACTCGTCCCTGAAGTCCTGATGAAACTGCTCCGGGCTGTCATACGTTAAGTACAGCTTTAGCCGCAAACCCCCGTTGCTATCCTGCGATATTGAGCCCGGGCCTGAGAAGACCTTCTTTGGTTCATGACTCATCTGCGTGAGTCGAAGGACCGGGAAGTCGATCTCAAACTTGTTGTCGAGCAACTCATCGATGATCTTAGAAGTCAGCAGCATGCGGGGGCTCGCGTATTGTGTTGTCTAAAGTATTATATACGGCATTTGATGTTTCATAATCCGGTTCGTATGTTGAATAACTCAAGTGAAAAATTTTAAGTAATTGATTTGAAGCCAGTCCATGATTTCAACGCCCCAGCTGGTGTTGATTAAAACGACATTCTGACGGAAGCCCAAAAACGACAAGATCTTCCATGATAACCAGACGCTAGGCAATAAAGTCAGGAATATTATTTGGGCTGTCTTCCCTGGGTCTGCAATACGAAACTGAGCAGCCAATCAAAATCAAACATAATCCGGCCGTTTAGGGTCGCCTGGCGACCGTCCGCTCATCAGATTGATCGCCGGAAAGCTGTCATTGATTTCCGATACCTGAAAGCGGCCGTTCGTCACTGAGTTCAATCGACCCATTTTTGCCAGTCGGACTTCTCCAAAGCGGCCGGTCAGCCAAATTCAGTTTTGCGGACTAGAAGTCTACAAAGCGGCCATTGGTGACCTCAACCAAGCGGCCAAAAGCGGACTACAATGTTGTAGTCGTCAGTGGCAGCAGTTGAACCGTTAGCTGCCTGCTAGCTTAAGCTAATGCTTGACTTGGCACCGTTTTCCAATAGCGGTAGGAATGGTTCGAGGTGTCACGGAAAATGTGGCCAGCAGCATCCAGTATGACTGCGGTGCTGGCATGGGTCGCCATCTAGTTGCTGTCCGCTTGGTAAGTGTTGTTTTCGGTGTCTTTAATCAGCACGGCATTTATATCGATCAAGTCTGAATACATATTGCATTGTATGTTCTCATTCACCGCTGCTTTGCCGTCGGCTGCTGTAATTCTTCTGTCACGAAGCAAAGTCACGCCGCGGGGATTGCACGTTGCGCAGAACGCAACGGATTCTGACCGCCAGCTTGGAGACACCTGTCAGGTCGAGATCGGCTGCTAGCAGAGTGCGGTTCATCTTTTCTGCCACAGGAATCATAAACATACCCATCGCGCCTAATTTGCTATTGCCCAGATAAGCAATCAGCCGCAGCGAAACAATCCGCGTGAACTCCAGTTTTGCCGGTTTAATGTCTGAAGTGAACAGCCATTCATCCGTATATCCCGGTCGTATACCCTCGAATCGCGCTGGCCCAAAGGCGCCTTGAGGCAGGTTCTTCTCTTCGGCGAGTAACTGCTCTACGGTCGGGCATTCCTGAGGACCAAAGAGCAGGTCTATCACTGGCTTCATTTCTAAAAGCACATGCCCAAAACCCGAAGGGAAGAAACCGCCATTCGGCAGCCGGACAGAGAAAAGCGCTTTGAAAATTTGCTCTACGACCGTCTGGACGGCGAGAAGCTGGTGCAATACCCGATCATGGTCGCTCAGGCTTCCTGGTCGTAGCGTTCCGCCTCCCGCTGCCTTTGCATGGAATACAGCGCACCGCACAGCCGAGTAATGTGCGTCGATAAAAGACTCAACTGGATCATTGCCTGGTTGCTTCACGAAGGGCACAAAATTTATGCTGTGCTTTTCCGTAGCGTCCCTCACGGCCCGGCGTATCCAGTCCGTCTCACCCTCCCTGTGTTTCTTGGGAGCAATGAGATCGAGCACGGATTCGAGCGCTAGGAACATGTTACGGTAAGCATCGAAAACATTTTGCGACGCCTGCGAATATCGGAAGTACCGATATGCAGGATGGTGCTGCGGCGGCACATATGCAGGACTAGGAACAATATTACCGGCCGCATCCTTGACAACCGCTTGTACATCGCCTGGCTCCGCAGCAAAAACAATGCTGGTCGTCAGTTGCATTTTGAGTCCGTGCGGCCCAGTACGCCAGACGACATTATCGTGTGGCGCGGCGACGAGAAGGGCCGTGCGCTCCTCGACGGCGACGATGTCGAGGAAATCCTCTGCAACGGCGTGCGCTGCCACCGCTACAGTCTCAAGGGGTTTGTTCTGGTCCGGGGTTCCTCCACGCACACACAAATAGGCAACACCCTTGCGAAGCTCCACCTCCCACAATCCGAACGCCTGGATGCGGTCTTTCCGCGCAGGTGCGTTCAAAGCGAAAACCGTGCCCTGTGCAACTGTGCCTGTATCAAACCCGTATGCGTTTGCCATGTTGATCTAATTTCCTGTAACTCAGCAATAAGCTGGGTTTGATTATCATTCAACCCAGCCTACTTCTGCAAACCCAACATCGGCTTAACGTCAATTTGCAGACATTAATAAAACTATAGCGATTGTCGTTTTAGGGTCGGTTGGACTCAGTGACGAATAGCCGCTTTCAGGAATCGGAATTCAATGACAGCTTTCCGGCGATGAATCTGAAGAGCGGACGGTCGCCAGGCGACCCACAAGAGCCATTCGCTCCAGATTTCCAAACGGCAGCTAGCTGCTCCATAGCAGAATGTGATTAAGGTGCCCTGATGAAGGCACAATTAAATCTCAAAATCCGAATTTAAAATCTAAATTTCCATCGATTTAATGGAGGTATTTTCATCAATTCCATTAGATGTTAAAGTTAAAATACTCGAAATATCAATCCATTTTGAATATTTGGTTTCATGGAATGAATCACCACGAATTTGCTTTTCACCCAAGCAAGTCCAAAACATTTTTAGGTTATTTTCAGCTAAAAACCTTAATAACACATCTTTTCGGACTAAAAGCGAATTATCCCCGCCACTGTTAACTGATGGGTCGAAACAAACCACTTCGCCATCAGAATTTAACCACTTACCAATATTATTCGAATACTTAAGCTGCATTTTGTTATACATCAGCTCCCTAGGAGCAAGGTATGACGATTGTTCTTCCCGATCGATTGCTGATTCCCAATTATGCCGCTCTGTCGTTACCATAACTTCTCCTAAAACAGCCCCACTATCATTGTCTTCATAAATATCTTCCCATAGGCTACGACCATAATACGGATTATCAAAAAAACGATATGCAGGTGACCAATAATACTCTCGGGAAAATATCTGATATTGGTCACTGTTTTCAGGCAAGCGTAACTCCCTTAATTCTTGCTTGCTCAGCCAGTCAATAAATTCAACGAGATACCCATCCCGAGCAAAATAACTCTGTATTTGGTATTGAAGATGTTTATGGGGGTATTCATGCTGTTCATAACCAATGGGTACAGGCTCTTCCCATTCTGGAAACATTTCTAATACCAGCCACTCTTGTCTTTGGTTATCGACAAGTTCAATAATCTGTTTTGGATTTGGCAAATTATCTTTGCTAATTAACCACTCTTTATGGCTACCACTCCAGTCGTTATAAGCAACTTTGGTCAGCCAAGTTTTTTCTGTGAGTAATGGAAGTTTAGCGCCTTTAATAAAGGTCGGATCAATATTTCTGATAGACGGCTCCCAAGCACCTTGATACCAGATATATTTTTTATTTTCATTCCATCCGGAAGAAGGATCTTCCATTTGAAAGTTATCAGAAACTCTTGCCAGTACTTCATATAAAGCCAGCCATTGATATTTTTTACCAATTCGCTCCTTTCTATTGCTAAATCTGTCACCGCTACTTGCATAGTTATCGAAATTCCCGTGCTTTTTGATGTCATAACCAAATTTTTCAAATATTAATTGGCATGCATAATTGCTCAAATCATTTGGATCGAATTGATAGCTCCAATCGTGTAATGCTCTTTGAAAAGTATACCTTCCAAAATCACCATAACTGCAAATCCCTCTACCATATTCAGTGACCATAGAACGCAATATTGCATTCTGACTCCAATAAGTTTTTGAGTCGTCTAACTTGTAATCGTATTTATAAGCATCAATTTCATCATTGCTAGGAAAATGATCTGGAAGTGTACTTATATATGGAGGGCGAATAACACCAATATTCTCTAAAGCAATGACTTTCTTGTACAGAGCGTATTCAACGATATTTCTGGCGTAGTCTCTAACCAAAATATTTGGATAAATTTCATCGTTTGCTTGATTATGAAAAATGGTTGCCACGATAAAATTTGATAACTCAGCCAATCCATACAAATTATCTGAGCGTAAAACCCCGCCATAAGCGGCTGCTAAAATTCGTTCATAAACATACGGATCGTTCACATTTTCAAAATCTGTCACTAACCGAGTGGCAATTGGTAGGTGATTCTCTAACAAACATACTAACGCTTTTGTCGCGGCATCCCTAAACCGGATATTGGTGCTTGTGAAAAGCCAGGAAAGCGCTTTACAAGCTAATAAGCGCGAATCATCAGAAACATATTCATTGGCGCCATCCTGTCTAGCCCAATCAATCAGCCTCTGCATTGGTGATTGTTGCTCATCTTGGTCATGCAAATAAGTCGTCCAGATCCCATCTCGTTCAGCCAATGAAAATTTCATCAAAAAGCGATGCAATCTATCGGCGTTGTAAAATTGAGCCGGGTCTGACGCCACTGAGTAGACCATTTGAAAAAACAAATCAAAGGTATGGTCGTTAACCAAAACAGCCTGATTGATATAATCTTTAGTTTTTTCTTTGATGGTCTCCGGTTTGCGCCAGATTAAGCTTTTTATAAACGCTTCAACTACTGGCCTAGTTGATTTCTTATCTTCAGAGATCAGCTCGTACAATTCGAAGTCTATTTTTTCAGGTAGTTGAATTGATAAAGCCTCCAGTATGCCTTGATACCTATAGGCATTTTCAAGGTATGGAACTAAAGCACCATGTTCTTGAAACGTATTCTTGGGATTCGCAACGTCGAGACACTTGGTAAGTAAGTAATCGGCTGTTAAATGATCTTCAAATCGTTCGTAGGCAAAATAAACGATTTCTTCATCGTGATTGCGACCAAAGATGTTTTTCGTCAAAACACCTTCTGAGATTAAGTGGTCTACAAAGTCCTTTTTGTTGCTGTATCGAGTGACGATGCCGTTGGTTATATCAATGGCGTCATCATAGGACACATCACTTACATTATTTTCCAGTTTATGTTTGATTAATGCATCGACTACTTTTTTTACCAGTTTTTTGCTGGAAGCGGGCTGATAGTCAAAAAGTGATGGCGCAGATAACTTTTCGTCAATGCTACTTAGAAAAAAATCTATGATACTGGTAATGCCGCCGTAGCCTTTAGGAATACATTTCTGACTTGAGCGCATTAATCCTTCACAGAACAGTTTTAGAAATAAAGGATTACTGAACTCCGGATGCAATAAAGGGATGCTGGGTTGCTCGATGCCATGTTGGGCAAAAAAGAAACTGGATGCCTGATATTCAACGCCCTCAAAGCCATGATGCTGTATTCTGATGGCTGCATTTTCGGGAATTAACGTTTTTGGCGTTAATAAGGGTTCGTAGGATGTTTTGACACTCAAGACCAAGCCTAACCAGGGATAGCGCGAGAATTCATTGATAAAAGCACAAATATGGTCAGGCCAAAAAGATCGGCCTTTGCCTTCGTTAATTGCATCAACGATAAACAACAATCGTTCACCCTTTGCTTTGGCTCTAGTGTTTAAAGTGCTTAATAGCTTATCTTTGTCAGAATTTATAAGCTGTAAGTTTTTAAGAATTTGAATCCAAGTTGGTTCTTCGGTAGTAAAGTGCTGGCCTAACAAAAGCAGGCAAGCTTTATTTTCCTTCAGTTTATTAGCAGCAACATCCGCTAATAAATGTGATTTGCCAATGCCTGCTTCACCAGCAACTATCAAAACAGGAAGGTTAGCTAAGGCTAGCGTTGGAGTATTTATAAACTCTCGGAAGGCATACAAAGCACTATAGGCTTGATTGAAGTAGAATTTTTTGGAGTCGATTGATTCCTTGGATAGTCCGTGCTCGTGATTCCTCAGCTGCGCTTGGTATTCTGATAGAGAATGCTCAAATGCTTTAAAGCTTTTTCTGATAGCTTCAATGTCAAAATTAGGTAAGTCTTGTTTTCCGCGTAGGTCTACTTGTTGATTGAGCTGCGCGGAAAATTTAATGGCAATGTCTTGATTTAAAAAATCATTATCTAATCGTTTGAAAGCTTTAAATAACGTATGTATTTCATTTTCAAAAGCATCAAAGAATTTGGCATTTCTGCAGAGGGCATCGAAATACTTGGCAATATCTAATTCAAAATTCAGTTCTGGCGTATAGCGAACGCCTAAATTTAACAGGTTGTCATTAACCTGTTTTTTAAACCAATCATCGGAAAATGGCTGCCCATTTTCAACCGAAGCAGACTCTACTAGTGCAAGAATCGAGCTTAATACTTCTGTGGCGAGCTGGTCATTATTTGAAAATTGTATTTCTGGATAACGTTCATATTTTTCTAATAAAGCAAGGTGACTTTCCTGAATTTTGGATTGATCTTCAGAATAGCTGTATTTTTCATCACGCTTTGCATCAAAGTTGGGAGTGGCGATAAGCAATTTATTGCCATGGTAAAGTGCAAGCCATGCTTCCCATTGTGTATAAGAAAGTGCTTGCACGTTAGACTCTAAAAATGGAAACCGAATGAGAAAATCAGGATAACTATTTAAAATAGCGTCAACAGACGGTCGTTGGGCAAATGCTCCGCTCATATCGCCAACTAAATGAATAACAACATCACATTGTTTAATATAGGCATCGAGCTTATCGAGCGTCGGAGTTCCAGCAGCTATAAAATCTTCTTGAACTTTGACCGATTGGTTCGGGCCAGTTAGCTGTTTATTCAACGTGTCACGGTAACTACCAAATTCTGCGGTTACTGCTGATATAAATATTTGCCTGTGTGCTATGGAATAATTCATTTGATTTCAATTGTGCTCATTGCGGCTTAGCTGCTACTCCACAGGTGTTTAGAAAATGTGGCCTTACAAACCTACCACATTTGCTCCTCCAGGTTAAATAATCGAAAACTTCGATTGTAAAAATAACCCACCGAGTTGAAGCTAACTTTAGACATGACGGGTATCGAATGTCAGCATTACAAAGATGACCAGCCGTTCACTGGAAATTAGTGACGGTCAACTTTTGGGCCGGGTCGAGCCAAAGAGGAAGCAAGGTTGTTTGCCGAAAAGCTGCCATTTGCTGAACTTAGGGATTAAAAATTTCGCCAGCATCCTAAGTGGCCGGTTTTGGCCGTTTGGTTGAGGTCGCCAACGGCGGCTTTGTAGCTTTCTAGTTCGCAGGATCTGGTTTTGCCGACTGGCCGCTTTGGAGAAGCGTGAGTGGCAAAAATGGGTCGATACCGGTCACGGCAAGTAAACAGCTTTGTGTCAACCGCCGAATTTCAATGCCGAAAGACCCACATGTCAGCCGTTAAACAACATGCGACTTTTATGACGATGCCGAAATCACATATAACGGACGAATAGACAATACAATCGATGAGGTTTCATAAATGCAAAATCGCTACAAAGTCACCACTTGGAATATCGAATGGCTGGGTCACTTGCTGCGCGATATCGATGACGACCGAAAGTCGGACAATCAACGCGCGCGGCTGCAGCAACGGTTACTGGCAATTTACGAAGCCATTGCCGAGATTGCGCCCGATGTGCTGTGCATCACCGAAGGGCCGGCCGGCGATACGGCTATCGACCGATTCGTCGATGGCATGCCGGGATATACTGCAGTCAAACGTCCGCCCGGTGAGCCCTATCATCAGCGAGGTCAGCAATGGATTTGGTTTTTGGTCAAAGACTCTTTGGCGGCATCGGCCTCACTGCTGCCGATCACGGTCTGGCGCGATTACACGGAACAAGCCTCGCCGGATGCCGAACACCAGGCCAATTGGCCGGTGCATCGTTGGGGCAGTATCGATACCACGGCCCATAACCATTTCCGGCACCCGCAGGTATTGACCGTAACCCTGGGCGACACGAAAGTCGAAATGATCGGCGGCCATTTCAAGAGCAAATTGACCACGGTCGGTAACTACCACAGCGAAGACGCCGAAACGCGCCGAAAATACATCGAGGCGACCTTAGAAAACCGCATCAAACTGGCGACCGAAGCGCAGAACGTGCGGTATTACCTCGATCACCGGTTTCGACAGGAAGTCAATCCGGCGATTATGCTCATGGGCGATTTCAACGACGGCCCCGGCAAAGAACTGTTCGAGCGGCAATTTTTGTTCTTCGATCTGCTCGACAATCTTCAAGGCGACGTCTTCGCAGCCGAGAAATACCTGAATCATGCGCTGTTCGATTATCCGTCCGAGCTTAGATGGTCGGTACGGTTCAACGACCGGATCGAACCGAACCGCGATCCGCACATCCTATTGGACCACATTCTGTTTACGCAAGCCTTCGTCAAAAACCGCATACCGCTCTGCGTCGAAGCCCACGCCGGCAAAATCGAACACGAGTGCTTCGATCGAATCACAGCGCAACTGCCTTCCGGCCTGCGCTTGAGCGATCACAAACCGGTGACCTGCTTGATAACCCAGGCCGCAAACAGTCGGTGCCTGGATGAAACCTCAGTCGTTTCAACTGCTAATGACACACGATGCCGGCCATAGGCCCGACAAGGGCAATTGACTGTTCGGCATAAAAGTCCGGGTTAACTCGACGGTCGGTTGAGTCTAAGGTCCGGAAAGCTAGCCAACGAACGAAGCGAAACCAAAAACAATAGCCGTTTCATTCAGGGTTTTTTCTTGCGCTAGCGGGTTACCGTGTCAGAATCGCTCAAGAGTTAAACGGCAGTCTCAATGTAACGTTAACCGGGTTGTCTTTTTTACACCTGCCTCTACAACAAATTTCGACTTGGCACCTTCATTGAAGAAAAAGGGGGATTGAGGGGGATTTTTTAAGTATTACCCTAATTCCTCTTTTTCCCGGCGGCCTATTTCAGGAATCCGTTATTGATCCTAAAAAGAGCAGTTTAGAGCCTCAAACTACCATTCGCCCTGAGCCCTTCGGCTACGCTCAGGAGAGCCCTGTCGAAGGGTGAACGGTAGTTTGAGGCTTCACCAGGTAGGTGAAAGTGTTGTAGACCCTTCATGCTTCGACTTGGCTCAGCACGAACGGTCTACAACACTTGCCAACTGCTCTTTTTAGGTTGATAGGTGTCGCTGTGTTTTATGACGTGTTCACTGCGTTTCAGTGAAAACCTTTGACCGCCGCGAGTCTGCTTTGCCGGCGGCCGGTTCCTGCGGGAATTGTGCAGACGCTTTATCAACCCAACCGGGGAAAGACTTTCCCGGTGGGATTCGTGTTTCCCTGGTTTTTTATTCATTCATTCATCAGGAGAAACACCATGTCAACTTTAAGTTCACGTTTCAGTTCCGGCTCGCCTGTGATCCGAGCCGATTATCCGTTAACGGACGACGCATTACGGTCGTCAGTGCCTTCGATCTTTGCTGACACCGCGCATGATTCGCGTTCGGATCGGTATGCGTATATCCCGACGATCCAAGTCTTGGAAGCCTTGAGAAAGGAAGGTTTTCAACCGTTCATGGCCTGCCAAGCACGGGTGCGCGATGATTCCCGCGAAGGCTACGCCAAGCACATGTTGCGCTTGCGCCATGCCAGTCAAATCGAAGGGCAGGGCGAGACCAATGAAATCATCCTGCTCAATTCGCATGACGGATCGTCCAGTTATCAAATGCTCGCCGGCTGTTACCGGTTCGTTTGCCAAAACGGCATGGTTTGCGGCGATACCTTTCAGGACGTTCGCGTTCAACATCGCGGCGATGTCGTCGGTAACGTCATCGAAGGCGCTTACGAGGTGCTGCTTAACTTCGAGCGGGTTTCCGAATCCAGAGAGGAGATGGCTGCGATCGACTTGACGTCCGACGAGCAACGCGCATTCGCCAAGGCCTCGTTGCCATTGCGATTCCAGGAAGGGGCGGATAAACCGGCGCCGGATCAGGTCTTGAAACGCCGGCGTAATGCCGATTTCAATGACGATCTTTGGACGACGTTTAACGTGATTCAGGAAAATCTGATCAGAGGCGGAATTCCGGTCAGACGAACGAATGCCAAGGGTCAACGGAAAGTGGTCAACACTCGCCGCATTAACGGGATCGACGGCAATGTTCAACTCAACAAAGCGTTATGGACATTGGCCGAAGAAATGAAATCCATTAAAACGCATCGGCCGGCCGCCTGATTGAGTCTGTTATCTTTCAACCCGACGGGGGAAACCAATTCCCAGGCGGAATTCGTGTTTCCCCGATCTTTTTACCGGAGAAACACGATGACCCATCAAATTCAAACCAAGCAGAACGCATCCCTTCCGTTTTTGGTATGGGATACCTGCGATATCGCCAACCAACAAGCAAGATTCCTGGTCGAAAACGGCGAGGCCGACGATGAAGACGAAGCTTTTCACATCGCCTGCGAAGATCAGGATTTACTGGACTTCGAGTGGGAATCGTTGACCGACTGCCTGACCGAAACCTTGCAAGCAATGAATCCGGACGTCCATTGGCACGCCGACGTCGAAAAGTTCGGCTGGCGAAACCTGAACGGTTACAAGGACTTCGAAGCCGACGACGGCAAAACGTTTTTGGCGAACATTCTGCCGAAAACCGATTGCACGTTTAACGTCTTTCTGGAGCAGGGCATCATCAGGATCCAGAATTTCCATCACGATTCGCCGACCGGCAACGAATGGTACACCGTTCGCCCGGCCAAAGCGCTTGACGACGAATTCGAAGCTGATTTTGACCAAGTAGCGTAACGACGCCTTTTGAAAAACCCAACCGTTATTAATCCACAGGGGAAACTGATTCCCTGGTGGGATGCGTGTTTCTCCTGTTTTTTATATTCATCTACTGGAGCAATACCATGACACAGAAACAAGAAGTCGCGATGAAAGTGAATCCACAAAAATGGGTTGAAAGTTTGAAGTACAGTTTTACCAACAAGACGACCGTCCTGAGTGAACTGATGCAGAACGCCAGACGGGCCGGAGCATCGTTTGTGCGATTCGATTACACGACAGACTCAGCCACGGAGTCCAACACGCTGGTGGTATCGGACGACGGCTGCGGCATCGAGTCTATGCAAACACTGCTCTCGGTCGCGGAGTCAGGATGGAATGCGGACCTTGTTAACCAGGAACATCCGTTCGGGATCGGATTCTTATCCGCTTTGTTCGCCTGTCGCCATATCTTGGTGACAAGCAATGGCAAAGAAATCTCAGCGTATACGCAGGATGTTCTGGCATTCAAGACGATACCGGTGACCCCCTGCGAATGGAAAGGCACCACCGATATCGTGCTGGTCGGTATAGAACTGGATGAACAAACTATCCTCAACACCTTGAGGATCTTAGCCAGAGGCTTTCCGATTCCGGTCTACTTCAACGGAGAATGCCTGGAGCGTTCGGCGGCCGAAGATTCCGATTATTTGGTTTTTATCGATACGGAAATCGGCAAGGTGTATTTACACGGATTGGTTAAACCGTCCCTCAGAAATTCCAGCTACGAGGTTTATCTTCAGGGTTTGCCGATATACCGTACACCCAGCTTTTACTCGGATCGACATCATGTCATTCATCTGAATTCATCGCGTTTCGACGCCCGATTGCCGGATCGTGACAAGTTGATCGACGAGGAGGGCGCAATAGAGCGGATCACGGAGGTGTTGAGACAAGCAATCGAAAAGCGCTTGCGCTCGATGAAGATGACGCTGGCAGCCGAAGAATTCGCCATGTTTTATCAAATAATGCGCGACTGGCAGTTACTCCATCTACTCAACGACGTTCCGGTCGTGCCTTGGCAAGTGTTGCAAAAAATCGTGAGTTATCCGGTGTGTAGCTGCCAGTATGGTGATTTTTTGGAATATCCGCGCAAACCGGTAACGCGTGATGAGATCGAGGCGCGAGGGATTGTGATGATCGATGACGTGATCGAGCAGGATGGCGCTGGGCGTTATTTGTTTGCATGGAAAAAAGGGTATCTTGTCTATGACAAGCGATACCTGGATAGCGAGCATTGGCTACACGATTGGATTGACGATCTTCAAACCAAAGAACTGCGGATCGAGCCGGTCAACGTGACCGATCGATTCGTTTTCGATGGTGAACTGACTTCGATCAATGTACGGTTTTGCGATTGCTACCGAATTCACCTGGACGACGAAACGATTGAAATTCACGATGACGCCGTTTACCTGGGGAGCGATAACGATTGCGAAGCAATCATTCCGAAGCAAGACGTTTCCGGGTTCGTGTTGAAACAGGTGGGACGATACGAAAACGAATATGACGACTTTCAAAAGGCTTTACACGAAGCCGATGTCGAAGCGTTATCGCGGTTTTGTATCGCCAACACGACGACCGAACCGTCGGATGCGGTAGCCTCGTTATTGCCGGATTTTTCCGGCTGTCCGCTGTTGTACGGAAAGTCCTTTCGGATCCGTCTCGACCCGACAGGTAAAGTCGCTAAAGTGGAAGCCGCTTAATCGATAGTATTTCACCCACCCAGCCGGGAAACATCATCCCGGTTGGGGCTTGTTTTCCCGACGCTTTTTCATCACATTGACGATCGCGTCGACAATGACGACTTAAACAAATTCAGACAGGCGAAACTTGATAACGACAACAAGTAACCGCTTCTCATTTTTCGCCCCTTATCAGGGGCTTTTTCGAGTGCCGGTCTGGCCGGTTTTGGAAAAAGCATCTGACTTGGCGAGGCTGACGACTTTTACCGTGGTCACTGCGTTTCAGTGACAGCCTTTAGCCGCCGCGAGTCTGCCATGCCGGCGGCCGGTTCCTCCGGGAATCGTGCGGACGTTTATATCAACCCAACCGGGGAATTTATTCCCCGCGTTGCGGCGGTCTGAATTCTCCGGTTTCTTTAATCCAACTGGAGAAAACCATGAAGACCATGAACACACAGACCGCAAACAACGCACGTCTTGATACCAGTGAATTTGCCTCAGCGCTGGCTCATTTTACCGGCACTGAGCAATGGTATCGCCATCCGTTCATCAAGCGGATGATCTACACCGACGGCGTCAAGTTTTTCGCAGAAAACGGCGGAGAACACGGTGCTTACTGGTTTCTAGATAAAATGGCGCTGGAAGCGTGTCCGGAACTGGACAAACGCAAGGAATATTTTGGATCGGTGGTGATGAAAGTAGCCGATGACAAAACAGCCGTTATCACGGTCACGGACGGCAACGACGGCCTGATTGCGACCTATACTCTCGATTTCACCGAGATGCAAGTTGGTGAATGGCGGTTTTACTTGATCGAAGATGGCGATTATCGCGTGATGCTGTTACCCAGCGAGTATTAGGAGTTAGGCAAATGACAAATTTGGCCGCTCATCAAATCAATGACGAAGTTTACGGTTAAGCATTCGTCATTTTGGATGAAATCAAGAATAAGGCAGGAAGTCTGGACAGGGAAAACGAAAATACCGGAATCAATATTGGTATTCTACCTGACTCTTTGCGAGAGGATCTTCGCTGAGCCAAACAGATCAAAGTCGTAGGTTTGTTTTAATTAATTGGAGAGAAACACTGACTCTTTATAGATGCGTTGTTTCTCCAAATTTCTATCACCAAATGTTTCGGGGTAATGGGGTTTAGGGTGGAATTGACTGGCAACGGCCAATTTCAGTCATACAGTAGGCGCTGACCAATGGCTGGCAGAAAAACAGCTGTATCCCGTCAATGATTTGGGTTGTCTCATATCCAATTGTAGGTTACGCACTATGTACCCTACTGGGCGCGCCACTACCTTATTGTAAGTTTCAATTGTTTACTGATTTGTAAGCCAATAAAAACAAAGTTTATAATTAGTCAGACACACAAAGGCCATAAATTTCACATTTATTTTATTCAGAATGATCGTTTGACTTAAAAGTATTAATAGTAATAAAGTCAGGCTTTTCTTTGATTGAAGAGATAAAACCCTTTGTTGCTAAAATATTTGCGAGCTCTAGATTTTCAGTATTCAGCTCGAGCTTAGGCCGCTTTCCATATGCAGATATTTCACAAAATGGCTCTGGAAGAGATTGAATAATTTTGAAAGTTTGTTCTTCATTCCAATTAGGAATACATTTGATAAGAATCTTAACTGCATCTGAAGTCGATTGAGAATTAATGATGACTGAAGACAGAACGACATCATCAAATCTTGAATAATCCACTTCATTCGATACAAGCACATTGGAGATCAATTGTGACAAAGCTTGACTATTCTCCACGCTGTTTGGTGTAATGTCGTAAGAAATATTAACCTTACTTTCTTCGCTGATTTCACTTGAAAGCAGTAACTCTCGAGCCTCATCATTTAATGGATATTTTTCCTTTTCTTTCAGATAAATATCAATGTTCCTACTAATCAATAGAGCTAAAAGCTGAATATTATCACCGATAAAATTAAATGAATTATCAGTAAGCTTCACTTTATTGGCATTAACTAAGTGCTTGTGTTTGGTTTCTGAAATGCTGTCAGGAAAGTTTGAGTAAACCCATGGAATACAAGTTATCAGCTTACAATAATCAGAGTCATTGATGTCATTGTTGTTAATTAAAAACCGCGATAGTAATTTACTATCTTCCTCGCTTAAACCTTCTTTTGATATATTAATGCTTGAAAGGTTTTTAACAATATGTTCTCGTCTCAACAATTCATTAACGACATTGCTATCACATCCATCACATTTCAGATAAGTTGAAATATTTTTCCACGAAATAGTGACTTTTTCTTCCAAGAAGGCGTGAGACCAAATAGATTCAGGTAAGCCATCGAAGGTATCAAACACAAGTTTTTGTTTCGAAATAATGCTTTTTTTGAGCTCAACATCGATTGAATTATTATTGATAAGTGTTTTTATTGAGGCTTCACTCTCATCGCAGTTGCTCGGAAGCGTAAGAAAAATATTATTAATGTAGGTCAATATATTATTTTCGATATATTCCGTTAGTCTATCGCTACCAGCTTTTTTAATAGATGTGTAATTTTCTGTTTCAGGGTTGATAGTCGATTTAAGACTTGGGTCGGAGAACTTCTGGAGAACAAAACTCACGTTATCAATCGTAATCTCATACAGGCTTTCATCATGACAGAACTCAATAACAGAATTATTATTTTCCAGCGAACTTAAATTATGGAAGCGTACATTTAACTTTTTGAGAACATCATATTTATCAGGTAACTGAAGATCAGAGGCAAGAACAAGATAGCCATGTTCAGATAGATAATCACCAAGAATATTATCGCTGTTCATATTATTGCTTATGTATTTTGAATCAACGAATCTAATAATATATGAAATAATTTCAGCTGCATGTTTTGAAGAAATGGCTGCCGAAGCTAGTTCAGGCCATTTTTTACTTAAGTGGTGAATAAGATCATCAACATATCTACCCTTATTAAAATATGCTATGAGAAACTCTTCACAGAACTCAAAATTTATTGACATGTAACTAAGTGCAGAGTCAAGGTATTTAGAGCATAAACTATGAAACTCAATAAAATAATCAATTAGATCAACATTTAATACATATCCACGACTAAAGTCTTCCTCCCTCATATTAGCGCAAACCTCTTTAGGGGTATCAATCTTCTGGTTCGGCGCTGGATGATTAAAATTACGAATAGTTAGCAAATAATCACGATCGTTTTTGCTTAATCTACCTTCATGAAAATTAGAAATATATAAATAATAGTTTTCATCTATATATCCATTTTTAACTAAATATGTGAGTAGACGACCACCTGTTTCACCGTACTCAAGATTGGATTCATTGATTTCGATATTGCCACTCTGCAATAGTTGCGAAAGCTGTTTTAAAGAAAGATCAGAAATCTCTTTTTCTAGCGATCTGATTTCTTGTTCAATCTGGAGTTTCTTTAATTCTAAGTTATTTTCTATATTTTCCTTTCTACTTAAAAACTTCTCTCCTGGATTGATATCTGCCTCAAATTGTACAAATGATTGATTCGTGCGGAGCCTGCCCTGATTGTAGTGACCCCATAACTGTATATTTTGTTCAGTAAGAAGAGGCTTGAATTGTTCAAAAGTTGTAAGCTGAGAAAACTGTATGTTCTGGTTATTTACCACAATTCCCATTACAGGTTGGTTGGGATGTGCCACTATATAACCAACATAAGAGGCTATAAGCTCACGAATGCTTCTTAACTTTTCTGAATTTAATTTATCTAAATCACGCTCCAAGCTTGTAATCTGATCTTTTAGTTTGTCTTTAATATTTGTTAAATACTCATCCCTCTTATTACAAACATCAAAAAGAACTCCTTTTCCATGATGCAGATTTTCAAAATCATTTGGGTATACATTTTTATAAATCATCATGGCGAGAAGTTTTTTTACATCCAAATTAGCACTTTTTAGGAGCTCGTAGTAGATTTCAAATTCATTAAATATGTTATGAATAAGTCTCAGGTCATCTATATAAAGAGAAACTTCACGCAGAAACTGTGTATCAATATTTTTTGCGAAATCATGTTTTTTTAAACGCTCTTGCATCTTATCCAGTGAATTCGAGCTGTTGATAATTGGAACCACAGGAATAATGAAATCAAAAAACTTTGCCCGATTTTTATGAGCGAACATGTCATCCTTTAATGCATATAAAAACTTTATTTCGCGTGCATTTTGATTGTCATTTATCAGCTTATTGATTTCTCGAAGTTTTACAAAAATCTCAGGATTTCCAAATCTGTCTAAGTCTTCAATCACGACAACGTTATACTTTGTCTGCTCGAAAAAATAGATAATTTCATCAACATGGCGATTCAAAATAGAGTTGTCAGAACTTTCTGCCGTTTCAAATTCTGCATTTTTTAACGAAATTTTCTTTATTGAAATACCAAAAGATGCTTTATAAATATCAGAAATTATCAATACAGGTATAGATACTGTATATGAAAAAAAGAAACACCAAGCATACCAACTCAAGGTATTGTATTCAAATTCGTGAAGCTGGTGCCTATGAAGGTACAAATAAAAAATAACTATTATCCAAAATACAAAAGCCAGAGATTTTAATATTGGATGACGAGGAGTAGAGATCCTTTTAAATCGAGAATATGGTAATTTATTAGCATCTGCCCCATAAAGCATTTGCTGAAGTATGCTTCTTTCAATTAATGAAATATCGACTGCACCATGGTCATCTTCCTTGAAAGATGCTAGTGATATATTCATGAATCTGTATTTGCTATTGTTTTTCTCGTATGTTCTGATAATGCTACTTTTGCCTGATCCATAGGGCCCTGTAAGAGCAATGTTTTTAACTCGAGAGTTTTCGAGTGCAAATGTTATTGCTTTTGAATATGTTCCATCCTTATCAGCTTTATCACTAGGCGTTAAATCGGTAAAACTACTGTGTTCACTATCATCAAATCCACCTTTGAAAGCGCTGATCAATTTATAGCCGAATACTTTTAAATCCATCTTTATCCCTAAAACAATATTTTTTTCATAACCTATAGAAAAGCATAATTACCATAAGCATATCCGCCAGCTTATCAATTTGTTCTCCAAAATACTGCACAACACCCATAGGTAGTTCCGGATTTATTTCCAAATATATGTCTTCGAATGCTTGATCTACACTAAAGCCGTAAACTGGTAGTGCAACAAGAAATCCATCAGATGCCTTGAAATAACCGAGTTTATTTGCATTCAAATTGATCTTTGGATGTGTACTTATCAGCTTTTAAGCTAGGTTCATTATCATTCAACCCAACCTACTACTGCAAACCCAACATCGGCTTAATATCAATTTTCGGACATTTTCAAAACTAGAGCGAATGTCGCTTATGGGTCGAATGTTGACAGAGCAAGTACTGTGCTGCCGATTCGACCTCAATACCTGCTGCTGTAATATTTAACACCACATTTTCAAGATTTTCAGCTTTAGACACCTTCTGGAAGTTTCGATCGCATCATTTCCCGTCGGTCCAACTTGTCGCCATCAACTATAAAGGTCCCATCACCGATCGCGTGAATGGTTCGCTTCTCTTCTCGAAATTTATCAAAGTACGCCTCAACACCTTCAAGGACAATGATATTGTGCTTTTCGACGATATCGATCACCTTGCATTCAATATTTGCCAGGCATTCCTTGATCAATGGCGCCGCGACCTGCTTTGCCTTGAGTGGGGTTAGTCCAAATTTTTCCAATTTATCCGTATCGGCACCGGAACAAGTCCCCACCCCAACCACCTGATCTATTAGATCTACCGTTGGTATGGCAATGACGCATTCTTTGGAATTCCGAAGCGCGTTATACGAATAATTCCAGTATCCCGTCGTTATGGCAAATCTCGGTGAAAAATCCATGACCATCGTCCAAGAGATGGTCATGATGTTATTCTTCTCGCCATCATTTGTCGTAATCAACACAACAGGGCCAGGCTCGATCAGCGTAAACGCTTTGCTAATGGGCATTGTCTTCATCACCGTATACCTCATGCTGTTTGCCAATATATATTCGACAGTACATAGCTCTTATAATGCCGGCTTTCGATTAGGAGAATAGTAAAATACCGTTGCACTGCTTGCGCCATCGTGCGGGCGACGACACTTTCGTCCAACACGATCTATCCGTCTTCAACCTTTGGCCCGGCCTATGTTCAAAATCTACAAGGGGAGTCGCTATTTTTGCGAAAGGTTTTTCCGGGCATCCTGCTTGAAAAATCAGCAAAAATTACGCGACTGCTAATGCCTTCGGCGGCCCCGATTCGCCCTGCGTCCGTGCCACTACGCCACATCCTCGTAAACTCGATGCGGCTCCGTAGCACTCCCACAAATGGCTTGACGCCGTGTCGCGATGCCTTGTATTTTGCCTCCGCCTGCGCTAGTCGCGCAGACTCCGGCAAAACACCCGGCGCTACGGCTATCGGGGACTAAAAATCTTCACTTCGCTAGCGCTCCGTTTCCAAGATTTTCAGCGAGCGAACCATTCATATCAGCACCTCGGAAAATTCTCAGCAGCGACTTGAAAATCAGGTTGAAAAAAGTTCCCATTTTAGCATTTCCAACATCCTGGCAATTCCGGCTATGATTGTCGGAGCTATCGTTGGAACACTAGTCTTTTCCGTGTTTTTTGCCGTTTTGCTGATTCCTCTTGGAATTTTGGGATTCAAAGCATGGCGTATGATGAAATCTGCGCAGAAACAAACCATGCACGGTACAGAGGGTGACAGTATTACCGCCGAATACACGGTGCTTTCAGATAACGAAAAGGAATAAACCATCCACCATAGTGCCCAAATTTAATCCACAGAATCTGTGGATAAGCCTGTGTCGATCCCGTTACAAGTAACGACAAGTCATTGTCTACACTAGCGCCAGTTAAATTGGTTGATTTCGAGCCACCATCATGAATTCGGAAGACTTAAAAAAGCTAGTCACATTTGCTATGCCTTTCGGCAAATACAAGGGGCGAGTCATCGCGGATTTGCCTGGCCATTACCTTAACTGGTTTGCACGCGAGGGCTTTCCAAACGGTGAATTGGGCCGGCTATTGGCCTTGATGCAGGAAATTGATCATAACGGTCTTAAGCCACTGCTAGATCCCCTAAGAAAATGAGTCATTGAATTATTAATATGCCAGGAGAAACTTTTGAAGCAGTCTTTTTATGACCTAAGCTATTCTGATTTAGAGGCGATTATAAATCAAAATAACTTAAACCCGTCAGTATCCGCTATACTTTTCAATTGGCATTATAAGAAAAAAGAAACCACTCAGTGGCGTGATAAAATTTCTAAATTGGCGTTAGCCTTTCTTGAGAACAGTTTCGACTTTTCGCTGCCCGAAATTGATACGGTTTATGAGTCAAAAAAAGATAGAGCGGTAAAATTTCTTTTTAAGCTTAAAGACAATCATAAGGTTGAAACCGTCCTAATCCCGTTTAACAATAAATATTCAATTTGCCTTTCATCACAGGTTGGCTGCGCAATGAATTGTTCGTTTTGTTTTACCGGAGAACAAGGGCTGAAAAGGAATTTGACCACAAATGAAATTGTTGGCCAGTTCCTGCAGGCTTGGCGTTGGTTGGCGACAAATAGACCTGGAGAAGAGCGGATTATAAATATTGTTTTTATGGGGCAAGGCGAGCCTTTACATAATTTTGATGCTGTTAAAAAAGCGTGTGAAATTTTCTTATCTCAACACGGAACGTCAGTGGGTGTCCAAAAAATCACTATTTCAACAGCCGGTTATATTCCTGGACTTAAAAGGTGGAGCCAGGAAATCCCTGGAGTGAACCTTGCATTGTCTCTTCATTCGCCATTTGAAGAAAAGAGAAATGAACTTATTCCCATTAATAAAAAATATCCACTAGATGAGGTATTGACCTATATTGACAAGATACCTTTAAATAAAAAACAATTTATTACTTACGAATACCTACTAATAAAAGATTTTAATGATTCACCAAACGACGCTGAGCAACTCGGGATGTTACTCGCTGGCAAAAGTGCTTATATCAACTTAATTCCTTTCAATCCATACCCGGGATCACATTACAAGCGCCCGAGTTTGGATAAAGTTGAAAAGTTTAAAGAAGTTTTAGATACTTTTAAAATCCCTACTTTAATAAGAAGCGTTAAAGGCGATGACGTATTAGCCGCATGTGGACAACTTAATTCCAATAATTAAATAGCTTTCAAGTGCCAGAGAATGGGGTCGGAACAAGTTGACAATAGGTATTCATGGTTAAAAATTACATAAAGCCTGAAATTTAACCAATAAATTATCGGATGAGCCGGTGATTTTCATGGTACTCCTTTTAGAAGTAGTTTATCGATGACTGCTAAGGGTTCTACTTAGCCATTCGGAAATATGGGTTGAGTGATTCTTGTGAGTCGACGAGCGACTTTACTCCGAGTTTTAAAACATCCACCTCAAAACCCCATCCGTTGTGACCATCCCCGCCGGAAAGTCCAACCTCTTCATCGTATCCCAGAACTTACCCAACATGGCCACGTAATTCGATAGAAGCTGACAACCGAAGGCTGACCGGATTTCTAAAAACTATATGACGGATTTGGGGAAATTGGTGGGTGAATGCTCGCTAATGAAAATTTATCGTACTATTTTCCGAATTCTGAGACACCCGGAAACGAAGGTCAAATGGAATTAACTCGGGCACCATTGCTTATTTTATGCAAATACCCTTACGGCCATCCCTATACACATCCATTCAATAGGATCGGCCCATGATAATTGACGTCAAACCGGCAAAGATAATTGACGCAGGACAAAAAGGCAAAAGGCAGAAAGGCAAGAAGTACGGGAAATAGTTTCAAAAGGAATGGATAAAGGACATAGGGAAGAAGGGAAGGGGACCCTAATGGAAAGGGGCCTATCCGGAAAAGGGTAAACCCTATGCAATCGTAAAAAGGGTTTTTTATTGTTGAAATCCCTGCAAACCCGCAGACTTCTGTGTAACAAAAGCCATCTAGCACAGAGTCGACATGATGAAAACTTCCATAAAAATCCTGTTCCAGTGCTTCGCACTATCGCTGGTCGCCGGTTGTGCCACGCAAGGCGGCAAAGCAGCGAATAACGAACTTAAAACGGTCGCGCCGGCGGAAATACCCACTCCGGAAATCAACGAACCTCGTTATTCACTAATCAGCGAAAAATTCAAACCTGCCGCAGTCGTCCAGACCGGTCGATACTCGTTTGTTCCAGCAATCCCAACGCTCCCGCAACGGGAACCCTTGCAGGTCATCATCACCGTCACTATTCCAAACGACCTGCAAACTGTCGGGGATGCCGTCCATTATCTATTGAGGCGAAGCGGGTATAGCGTGGATAACCCGCCAAAACTGAATCCGCACGCCGTTCGAATGTTCCTGAATCCGTTGCCCGATGTTCAACGGAGTCTTGGACCCATGAACTTGCAGGATGCTCTGACGGTCTTGGTCACGCCCGAGCTTGTGCCCGTCATCGACCCAATTAGTCGAAGGATTAATTACGTGCGAACCGCAGAACCGGACAATCGCAATGCCAACACGAGTATTGCCGCTAACGGAGAATAACCATGCAGGAGAACAACGAAACCATCAACAACGCCGAAACCATAGCCTTGCAACCGATTCCGGACTGGGTGAAATACGGTGGAGCGGCGCTGGCCGCGGTTGTCGTCATAATCCTACTATTATTTTTTACAACAAGAGGTAATGATGAGCCGGCAACCCATCTGGTGGATTTGGAAAGTGAAAGTCGATCTTCTTTTCCTCCACTCCCTGAAAATATCGTTGTACAGCCGATAGGCGTAGCAAAAGAATTGGAACAGACGACTGAAATCGAGACGGAAAAGTTGGCCGAAGCCCGCAACGCCGATCCAGGGCACAGCCTGCCCTTTGCTTCGGATACGAGCGAAACTTTAAAAAAACTGGAACAGCTACAAACCGATCTGAGCGAATTTGAGACAGCCAACGACAGCCGGCAAAATCAACAGGACGCGCTCATCAAGGAGTTGCAAGACCGCCTTATCTCTCAACAACTGCAAATCGATCAAGTCTTAAATCGTCTAAAACCTATAAAGCCCATCCATAAACCTGTAAAGCAATTCAAACCCAAACCCAAACCTCGTCCTGTCATGGCTCCTTTTTCCTTGGTCAGCGTTGACCAATGGGGGAGCGAGTTCTATGCGGTGTTTCGTTATAAAGGACAGTTGGTAGAACTGACGATAGGGCAAGCGATCGACCAATGGACTGTCGAAGCTATGAATAGGGCCATGGGGACCGTAACCATCCAAAATCGGTCCGGAGAACGCAAGGTGCTCTCCCTACAGTCCTAAGTCAAGGTGGATGCTGTTATGGCGAATCAATCGGTTGTTGGTGTGGTGATTTCAATAGTCGCGCTGATTACATTGCCGATTATTCCATCCGTCGCGGAGCAAACGACCGAGTATCGAGATACCCAAATCAAACCGGTCGAAACGGATGACGTGCAACGCAAGCAATGGTCGTTGTCGGTACAAGAATGGAGTAGATATAAAACGCTGATGAAAGGCATACGCGGCAGCATAAGCCCGGCCAATATCTCGCCGATCGAAGTCCTCGGCACCCACGCCAGAAACGATCAGGAGCGAAAAAAATACGCTGAATTGTGGGCGCAAATGCGCTTCGAAGATGCGGAACGCATTTTAGCGTTTCAAGCGGCCTATAACGAGGCATTCAGAAAACTGTACGGTGATGTTCAGCTGATCGACATCAATAAAATACGTCCACACAATAGCGCCCAAACAATATCATCGATCACAGCGGACAGCCGCCTGTTGGTTTTTCTCAAAATCGATAACTGTTATGAATGCAAACAATTGGTTCGGCGAGTGCTGGACACTCGTTCGCTGAACAAAAATCAGATCGATGTGTATTTCGTCGACACAAAGCCGGGGCGGGATGATGAAAAGATCAAAAAATGGGTAATTGACCTGGGTATTGACCCATCACGGTTGAAAAGCGGCAAGATCACAGTGAATCATGATCGTGGCAACCTTTTAAAAATCACTCATAAAATCGATCAAGCAATACCTGTAGTCTTCAAAATGAATGCTGATTCACTCACCGCAATAAAACTATAAGCCAACGATGCCGCAACAAAAAACACTGTCCATCGATACCGCCAGTAGCAACCGATTCAGAATTCGCGAACATCAACGCCTGACGATATCGGAATCGATACTTAAAGAAATTCGTTTAGGAAATGCCATGAAGGATTATCCACCCATAAGCCAATATGAAAACGCCGAAGGTTACGAATTCTCCTGGGGGCATATTCTGGAACGGCGGGCGGGACAATATCTGGTGTGGGATTTTTGTTTCAATCAGCTCTTGAGTCAATACCTCAGCACCGGACGCCGACTAAACGATTTGCAACGGGCTGTTTTTTTGAATTAGAGCGAATAGTCGATTGCACAACGCGCGATATCGTCCAGGTTCTCAGCATGTGCGATGGATGGAAAATCATGCCGTGCTCAACTCTCGGCGTGTTTACCTTGGTCATTCACTTTACCGAAGAAAGCGAAGCCCGGGAATGGGTTGTCGACAAGTTGTTGAACAGCGTCATTCCTGAAGTCATCGGTCAATTATCCGCGAACAAGCCGGATCACAAGTAACAAACGATGATCGCCAAACTATGGGTAGTCGTTCTTGGTATGGGTCTGTCGATGGCGGATCGTCCGCTACATGCGGAGCCCATACCATCGAGTTACCAACAGATTGCGCACGAGTACGACATACCGCCTGGCGTGCTATACAGCGTGGCGCTGCAAGAAAGCCGAATGCGATTGCGTAGCCGGCAGATCCGCCCCTGGCCGTGGACGCTGAATGTTGCGGGTGTCCCGAGGAGATACCCGACCCGAATTGCGGCCTATAAAGGACTGACCTTTTATTTAGAGCGCGGTATCCGGTCGATCGATGTCGGACTGATGCAGGTCAATTGGCGCTATCACCAAGACAAGCTAGGCACGCCGTGGCAGGCGCTCGATCCACACCACAATGTCCGTACCGGGGCTAAAATACTGGCGTCGGAATACCATGAAACCCAAGACTGGTTCGAGGCGATCGGGCGTTATCACTCTCCAGGTCCCAGTGTCCAGCAGAAACGCAGAGCAAAGAAATACGCACGCTCAGTCGCGGGTATTTCAAATAATTTAAGCAAGTGAGGATGATGCAATGATCAGAAAGATACTGTCCGTCATTGTTATGTCCGGCATGTGTATGCACATCGGAAAAGCAGAAACTACCGATCCGGAATTAACCGCGCTGTTCAAGCAACAGCTGGATAGCCGAGAAGAAGTGCAGATCCAACAGAGCATGCCGGTCGAATTAGATGCCGGTAAACCCGGTTTAGAACAGGCGGTGTTGTGGACGATTATCGGGCCGACCTATTGGCGGAACCAATTGAGCATTGTCTCAAAACAACAGAATCAATGGCAGAATCTGGCGACGGTACCGGTTACCGGCATGGTGGAGGGATTCAGGCCCGTGCAAACGACTGGAATGCTCTCGGTCGAAACGAAAGTCCAGGGTCCGAGCGATCCTTTATGCTGTCCAACGCAGACCGAAGTGCTTTACTTTCGTTATCGGGCAGGGCAGTTACAAGAAATCGCACCCGGCTCAGAGTGAAGCGTGATGACGCAAACCAGACAACTGATCATCGGCTTGTTCATGTCAGGCGTGGCGTGGGCGGCTTCCGAATACAACGATTATTTGGCGGCGCTCAGTGCAAGAGAATCCAGCAGCAATCCCACCAGCGTCAACAAATACGGTTATTTAGGCAGTTATCAGATGGGGGAGAGCGCCTTGATCGATGCAGGATATTACCTAAAAGATCACACGCCGAATAACAATGACTGGACAGGCACCTGGACCGGGAAGAATGGGATACACAGTAAAGCCGACTTTTTAGCGAACGCGGCAGTACAAACCCAAGCGATCAAAGATTACAACATCAAGCAGTGGGGCTATATCAGCAATGTAGGCTTGGATCACTATGTTGGCCAAACGATCGCCGGTATCGTCATGACCGAATCGGGTTTATTGGCAGGCGCTCACCTGGTCGGGGTCGGAGGGCTTAAAACGTTTTTACAATCCAACGGTGCCCAAATCCCCAGTGATGGCAATAACACCGCCATTACCCATTACATTTCGGTTTTTAATGGTTATAACCTGGCACCGATTACCGGCAATATTACCACCGGAGGCAGTACCGGTTCCGTCAGTACGGTGGGTAATGGAAATAATGGCGTTCAGTCTCCAGTTACTACTGTCTGGCAACCGTTGATAAATCCATCGGCTGCATTCACAAACAGCGCAGGCGGCGTCAGCTATCAAGAACTTAAAACTGCGATACAGTCGATTATCGCAAGCCTACTGTTTTTATGGATCGCCTTTGTAACCTGGAGCCAATTCAAAATGTGGGGCGAAAACAGTATCTCGATCATGGCGATGAAGTCCAATATCATTCGTGCCACTGCGGTGATGATGCTGTTATTGTATGTTTTTATGCTGTGAGACGCATTGAAATCAACAATCCGTGGTTAATGAGAGCGGCGAAAAAATAGAAAAATCAAATAAAGCCGGCGAAATAAAATTCAAAGATGTATTCATCAAAATTATATCGTCCTCCCCATGCTGTATCCATGATCCCCATTTGCCAGTGGCATAATTGTAGACAAGCCCATCTTCAGCTCATAACACTATTACTCAGCGTTGGTAAAACCCCCCAAAGCAGCCACTGGTAAAGTGAAAAATGGATGTTTCTGGTTATCCGGTTACGGCCATTATGTGAAGTTTCCGTTTATGTATAGCGCTGTTGTCGCGAGCGAGATGCAATCAGGCTTGGAAGCCTAATATCTCGCCACGAGCTTTACATTATTTCCATGATTTCAAGATTGGCAGCAAAGTCTCTGAAGCTCATTTCCGACATGTATTAATATCGAAAATCATCTAATCGCCATTTTTATAGCGTCAATCCGGCTTATTCAAGGAGTAATGGTGCGCGCTGGACCAGCACTTGGTAACAAAAAAGGTGATTAAACGAGTTCATAACAGTCTCCAGGAATAGGCTAAGGAATTTCCTTTTCAGATGACTGCGGAATTTATGTTCAGCCTTACGGACGAGGTGCCTTGCTAAATCCACTGATTGCAAGCTATAAAACAATCGGAGCCAAATTACTATGCATAAAAGGAAACTTCACATAATGGCCGTTATGCAAAGCTTTGCATAACGGCCAAAAGCCGCCTGACGAAACCAAAATGCCAATGATAAATATACAGCCCAAAGCAGTCATAGGTTGTGGTGAGTTTACAAACAGCACCAATAGGGAACGATGTGGTGCATGCAACACATCCTATTGGCTAATCCGCCCAGGGTTGATATTTTCTTTGCATATTAAACGGCACAACTTTTATACGTGATTACATTTTCCCTAAATATGTAAGCATCTGACGAGCCCAAGTCAACCATTCGATTTAAAATCCAGATAAAGTCGTCAATTAGTGATTTATCATTTTTGATTATAGAAATGTGATTGTAAAAAAGTCGTTTAATCATTCTTTCCGCAGAATGTGTTGTCAAAGACATGGAAGTGGTCGCATCAGACTTGAATACTTCTGCTAGCCAACTGATGCCTTCAGGCAAAAACTCTTTTCCTCCAATTGTCGAAAATACATTTATCACTGATGAAGAATTGCTTCTTCCTTTCTCAAGAAACAATCTTTTATAAAACTCTTTTTGCCCATTCAGGACACTCCAATCATTCTCTTTTGGATTGCCTTTAAAGTCCCAGAGTAGGTATCTAATGTCTAACAAAAGAATTGGAATTAATGGGTGGTTGGTATTGGCAGAAATTAAATTAAAAAGAACTTCCCAAAGACTCCAAAAGTTTGCCTGTTGTTGTGCGTATTGCGTTAGGTCAATTTTTAGATTTCCGTTGTCGTAAAGCTTTAATACAAAAAAATCTAAAGAAGTCTTTACAAATTCAACTAAGTCATTCCTGTCAAATCTTTGGTTTTGCGTCGAGTTCGACAATGAATTAACTAATGAGGTTAAAATAGTTTTTGAAAAATCAGAATTCGCTTCCAAAAATAGATTTGCAAGATATTGTTCAATATGAAGAATTGATTCATGATGAAATTGTCTTGATTCTCTGCTTCTGTTATATGAGTAATCTTTCTCTTTGGTTAAATCGCAAAGAACAATAGGTAATACGTGATTTATGAAATCTGAAAAATCTTTATCTGTCGTGTCGTAAGGTGTAATTACAAATGCTCTTGCGAGTAAATAGCCTTCGCTTTTTTCCAAACTTATTTCAGAAAGGTCTAGCTTCAAATTCTTGGCAGAAGAAATTTGTTGAACAAATTTTTCTTCCTTTTCCTGTGCTTTATTTAAACTGTTTTCATCTTGATGTCCATAAAATTTCGAGTTGGCTTTTTTGCAGTTTGAATACATAATTAAACCAAGCCAAACTCTCTTTGCTTCATCTGGATAATGCTTAAAAAATATTTCTCTAACATATTGTGTAATTTTACTAATTTCGTGGTCTGCAATAGGTGCAAATAGCATATAAATCATTGTTGCTATTATTTCGTTTTTATCATCATCTTCTTCTGCATTTTGCATAAGCAAGTGGAAGGAGGATAATGCAGTTTCCTTCTCCATTAAATTGTAGCTTTTGCTTAATTCAAAGTTTCGGCTGAATGTATCTTGTAGTATGGCAATAATAGATTGAAAAAGCGTTTCTAAACACCATTTCTTTTGCTCTTCGGAAAGAGAAATTGAAAATTCATTTAAACCAAGAAAAGCGAGGGTTACGGGTTTACTGTATAAAAAATCTAAATTTTCAGCATTAGAATAATACTTGTGGCACTCGGTCCATTTCTCATAGCTAATCGCTTCTTTTTTTTCGTATGCTTTTGAAATTATTCCTGAATATGATGCTGCTGTTTCTTGTGCTTCACAATAATCTTGATTTGAAACCATATGTTCAACAACATCTTTTTCGTATTTGGGTTGAACAACAAATCCGCCAAGCTTTTCATCAAACGGTTGAACTTCCCACTTCCTGATGTCAATTTCATTAAGTCGTTTTTTCCACACCACATCTTCATCTTTGTTTTTTTCTTGAAGTTTGTCAAAGACATCATGAATTTGTTGATTGATTTTTCCTATGTTGAATTGATAACTCAGAATAAAATCGCTCAAACCTCTGGTATATTGCTTTCTATGTGTAAGTTGATTTGATTCCCAACGCTCGTTTTGTGCAAATGGAATATCATTATCCATTGGGGCAAGCGTTAAGTGTTCTTGATGTGCTCGGTTTAAATCCCACTCATAAAATTCTCGGGCTGATAAAAGCGGCAACATCGCTTCTTCAACTTCTTCAGGATAGGCAATTGCAACACTTGTTAAAACTGCTAATGGGGCTACATTGTTACTGTTTTGTAAAACATATTCAAATATGAATTTCAAATTAGCCTTACTTACGTCTGATCTTATGTTAGCTGTTTCTAATAGAAACTTTTCTAAACTCATTAGTAAAGATTCTATTGTGTTATTTGTAACACTTATACCTCTATATGCTGCCCATAACTCCCACGCTGCCCATTGTTTAATAATCGTTCCGTCATTCAATTCAACTTCAATTTGGGATATTTTGTGTTTATATTCGCAAGTAGCATTTACATAAAATTCAACTGAATAATTTATGAATTCAATGATGAATTTTAATCCAATCAATGGCCTTAATCCTAGTAAATTATATACGGGTGTTTTGTAAATTCCCGAAGGAAAAAATGAAATATCATACTTTATCCCCCAACATTCTTCATCGCGCAAAGAATGTCTTGCTGAGATTCTAAATATATCATCAGGAAAATCTTCTTCTTTGGGAGGCATGTATTTCCAATTTTTCCAAGCCGTTTCAACAATCAGTTCAGGCAATTCTTTTATCAGACTATGATTGCCTATGCCTGAAAGGAATTTTTTAATTACATTCTCATAAAATGAATTTAATCGCCACGAATCCCGAGTCTCCTTATTGACAAATGCTCTTGCTAAGAGTTGCTTTATTTCTTCTTTTGAAATTGAAGCCAAGTCAAACAAAATTGTAATTAAATTTGTTGATTTGCTTTTAGCATTATCTTCTTGCCAAAATTCTTTTTTATCTTCAATTTCTTTCAAGTAAATAAGAACAATAGATTTTACTGTTTCCAATTCTCTTTTTTCAATTTTGATGTATTGAAACAGTAATCTGTAATACCAATCTGCAAGAAAATTTAGTATTGAAAGTTTAATTATTTCTAATTGATCAATGTGGTCTTTAATAAAATACAATGCTTCTTTCCAACCTGAACCAATCGGTAATAGTACATTGCTGTTATTGGTTTTTTGGTCGCTTTCTTTGCAACAAGTTTTTATGATATGCAAACATCTATTGAAGAAAGCAGCATCGTTCGCAAGCAGTTCTTTTTCAAATGCAGTAAACAAATAATTGCTGTTTTCGGATTTAAAAACAGCAATTAATAATTCATCAGCCCAATATTTTTCAATTGTTTGGTCAAAAACCGTTTCCTTAATTAACGCATTTATTTTGCTGCTATTGTCAATTAAATAATCTTCAACCCAAAGCCGAAATGCACGTCTGATAGCAGGTTCGTTTCCTAAATTGCTAAACAAATCTTTTGGTTTTGGAAAATCTTCAACCTTTGAAGAAACGTATTTTACCAATGCCCAATCCTCTAAAATATCATGAGATGGGGAGTACTTTCTGTTTTGATTTTCCTGAAATACTATTTCGTCATTTTCTAAACATACTATCGCTTCCGCATCAGATTTATCGGGCTTGGTAAAGAGTTTCATTTCTTTTGCTCTCTTTAGAGCAATTTCTTTAAATGCTTCTTCTCGTTTAATCGGAAGTCCATTTTTTGTATTGGTTGAATCTACAACCAATGAATTCCACAATTTGTCTTTAAATTCTGTTAGCGAAACATTACCATAATCATCGTTTGTTTTACTGATTGCCAAAATTGAAAAGTCAAGATATTTGGGGCTTTGAAGTAGCTTTTTGACTTTTTCATTATTCAGGACACTGTTTAACTGAGGAAATTTTTCAGATACAAGCTTCAACTCCGCTTCATCAAGCGTTGGAATGTCAAATATGCTAGTATCTTTTTTGTCAATTCCGAATTTTAACGTGATTAAATCAATCGCATATTTCCGGGATGAAGCAATAATCTTTATTTCGGGGTGTTCTTTCAGCAATGCCAATAATTGTTTGAAAGCACATTCGGGTCCTGCTTCCAATAACTTTTCTAAGCTATCAATGAAAATAATTTTTTCAGGAATGAGAGAAATACAAGAGAAAATGTCTTTAATAGTTTCATTTACACCCTGACTTGAAAAGACATTTGCAATCGTAGGTTCACTGAATTGGTCTGCTCTGAAAACAAAAACACATGCATTAGGAAATTCGTTTTGAAGAACTTCTTTTATTTCTGCTGATTTACCAACACCGGGTTTGCCCGTTACAATCGTAATTTGAGAACTGCTCAATGCTCCTAATATTTTTTCAATTACTTCTGTTCTCGGTAATCGAAGTTCATTTTCGTTTTTACCGATTGAAGTTTTTATTGGTCTTAAAATTTCTTTGCTATCTGACTTTAGTTTTTCGACTGCTCTAAAGTATGGGCCTAATTGCGCATTGTCAAAATGCTTATAGAAATCCCTGTCTTTAATACTTTCAAGTGTTGCACTTCCTCCATTTGGGTTAAGCGTTGAAACGAAGGTAAAAATACTATCCCAAATTTCATTTTCGGTTGCTGTTGAATTTTTGCTTCTGCTGAGTTTAATCAAATTAAGAAAATAAGTTTTATCAACGCTCCCTTCGTTTAGGAAGTCATATTCCAAAACATCAACACATTTTAAAAACTCCCAAAGCTCCTTATCTGATAATTCGGTATTATTACTCGCCTCTTTTAATACTTCCCGAAAAACTTCTAATCGATTTTTCTTGCCATTAATTCTATTTACTTCCGATATAAAATCTATTTCTGTAGCCTTATTGGATGCCCAATTAAAAAGTGATTTTAGGTGGTTTCTTTCATCCTTCGTTAAACCATTTTTAACAACTATCAGTTTATCTCTTGTTTTGTCAAAAATTGAAGTATTAACATAATCTTTCCAAAATGCGCTAATTACTTCTTTGAACTTTTCATTGTCAGCGGTAAATGATATGTCGTGTTTTACTTGAATCAATAATCGATGTTCTCCATCTATTGATTTTGCAGTAGCCAAAAAATCATCAGTTTCATAGCCTCTGTTGGTTACTTGTAAAGCAACCTCTGATAGTTCGCCTGAAGCAATACAAGGAACATGCCCACGAATGATAAGCGTTGTGAGAAATGCCGTTTGAACGAGTTGTTCAAAGTTTGTTCCTCCACCTCCTTTTTGAAATACGCTACCCTTGTCTGACATTTCTACTCCACTTTGTTTTCATATGTCCGCTAATGGCCTGATCACCGTCATTAAATCACTTCGTACTACAGACCGTAATGGGTCGGAACCAGATGTTCAGCCGATTTAAAATAAACTATTTCTTTGTGTCCGCTTTAGAATAGTTATCTCATTAAACGCTATCTTAATCCAGGGCTCGATTCAAACGGTGTCGCTAGTGCTGATGTTAAAAAAATAGTACACCGCACAGAGTGCCGTCAAAGCAACTATAAAAAACCCTTCCAAATTGGATTCAGGGTTTTTTATTGTCAACTTCATCCCGCTTATCAACAATGACGACTCCAGCAAAAGGAGTCCGTTATGCGTTGCGTCACTGTCTGTTTCATCCTCATCGCGCTATTCGGCACGGCTGCAAACAGCGAGCCGGTGGTCCTATTCGACGCCGGCAACACGCGGCCAATGCCGTCCGGTTTGCAAATAAACCCCCCGAACTATCAACAATCCTTCCAGCTACCGGATTTCCGGCAACACTTCGATCCGCTGCCGGTCCGCAGTCACGCGCTGACGCCGGGGCCCGTCCAAGTGCGCGTCATCGATCGGCCCGGACTCGATCGCCCGGTGTTCATCGTCGGATATGACGCGCTGTCGCTCGATTGGCTTCGGCATAACCTGGAACAGCTAAAACGGCATCGTGCGACCG